>JACPVK010000073.1 GCA_016191795.1 Gammaproteobacteria bacterium | reverse complement strand
TCGTGAGCTCGATGCACGGGGTGAATACGGTAATTTGTTACCAGCACTGGTGGTCAAGGTATCGGCGCAAACTGCGCAGGTTTATCTCGAGGGCGGAAAGCTGATCGATTTGCCGTGGGAGGGTATGTCCTGGGCGGCACCTTACAAGTCTGCCAACGCCATCGGTAATGCACCTGAAAAAGCGGAAGATATATTCAAGCCCGGCGACATCATCCGGGTTTATACCGATGCGGCCAATGCCTGGCGACTCGGACAGATTCCCGATGCGCAAGGTGCACTGGTGGCTCTGGACCCGAATGACGGCGCCGTACGTGCGCTGGTAGGCGGTTACGATTTTTATCGCAGCAAATTTAATCGCGCGGTACAGGCCAAACGCCAGATCGGCTCCAGTGTTAAGCCCTTCATTTATACAGCAGCACTGGAAAAAGGCTTTACGGCTGCATCGATCATAAATGATGCGCCGGTGGTGTTTCAGGATGCAGCGCTGGAAGGTGCATGGCGGCCGGAAAATTATGGCAGCGAATTTCATGGGCCTACGCGCTTGCGCGAAGCACTGGTTAATTCCATGAATCTGGTTTCAATACGCTTGTTGCGCGCTATTGGAATTGGCTATGCCATCGAATCACTCAAGCGCTTTGGATTTAACGGCAATCTGATGCCCCACGATCTGACGCTGGCGCTGGGTAGCGGGCAATTGAGTCCGCTGGAACTGGCTGGTGGATTCACAGTGTTTGCCAATGGTGGTTACAAGGTGGATACCTATTTTATTGAGCGTATCGAAGATATCAATGGCAAGGTGCTGTTTGAAGCCGATCCTGTTGTGGCCTGTGTGCCTTGCGAAATGAAAAAACGCGGGAAGACCATGCCAGCTATGAGTGTGGACGCTACGCTGGCGGAATCCGGTCTGCCCAAGCAGGCGGGCCGTGTGGTTGAAGATCGCATTATGTACGTCATGAATTCCATGCTGCAGGACGTGGTCAATTACGGTACAGCTCGCCGCGCGCGTGCCCTGGGTCGTAATGATCTGATGGGTAAAACCGGTACCACGAATGACCAGCGTGATGCCTGGTTTAACGGATTTAACCGTTCACTGGTAGCGGTTTCCTGGGTTGGTTTTGATGAGCAGCAAAAACAGCTCGGTAGTTATGAAACAGGTGGCAAGGCTGCCTTGCCGATGTGGATGGAATTTATGCGTACCGCCCTGCAGGGTGTGCCGGAAAAAGTCATGGAACGGCCGGATAACCTGGTAACGGTGAAAATCAATCCGGAAACCGGAGAGCTGGCGGGCACTAACGACAGGGCGGCTATTTTTGAAACTTTCAATGCCGAGTCGGCGCCCAAGCCAAACTCGCGTCCCAATGTACCCCTGGGTGCTGATGATAAGGATGTTATGCCAGAGCAGTTGTTCTGATAATCCGGGTGGTGCCCACGGGCATCACCTGTTTTAATCAGGCGTGCTTATTTTTTGGCGTGATACGGTTTGCTGAGCTGGTGAACAGTATCCACCAGTACTTTGACGTGATCCGGGTTAATGTCAGGCGTAATGCCATGTCCCAGATTAAACACATGGCCACTGCCCGACCCAAATGATTGCAGCACCCTCGCCGCTTCACTGCGAATCACATCGGGTGATGCACACAGAGTTGATGGATCCATATTGCCTTGTAACGCGACGCGCTGGCCTACCTGTTTACGGGCCTGAGCTATATCGAAGGTCCAGTCCAGTCCCAGTGCATCACAGCCGGTATCCGCCATATCGGATAAATATTGCCCGCCACCTTTAGTAAACAGAATGACAGGCACTCGGCGGCCTTCATGTTCACGCTTCAGCTGTTGCACGATCTCTCGCATATAACGCAATGAAAATTCCCGATACAGATGCGGTGACAGATTGCCGCCCCAGGTATCGAATATCATCAAGGCCTGGGCACCGGCGGCGACTTGCGCGTTGAGGTAAGCGGCAACGGCGGTACTGATTTTGCCGAGTAATTCATGGGCCAGTTTGGGCTCCTGCAGCAGCAAGGTTTTACTGAGGCTGAAGGTTTTACTGCCGCTACCTTCCACCATATAAGTGGCCAGGGTCCAGGGGCTACCTGCAAAACCAATGAGCGGTACCCGGCCATGGAGTTCGCGGCGAATCAGGCGTACCGCATCCATCACATACTTAAGCTGGTCTTCCGGTTCAGGAATGATCAAATCATGAATTTGTTTTTCGGTACGCACCGGTGTTTTGAAGCGCGGGCCTTCGCCTTCGGAGAAATACAGGCCCAGGCCCATGGCGTCGGGCACAGTGAGAATGTCGGAGAACAGGATGGCCGCATCCAGATCAAAACGTTCCAGCGGTTGCAGGGTGACTTCGCAGGCCAGCTCTGGGGTGGTGCACAGCGTCATGAAGTCGCCGGCTTTTTCGCGAGTGGCGCGGTATTCCGGCAAATATCGACCGGCCTGACGCATGATCCAGATCGGGGTGTAGTCTACGGGCTGACGTAGCAGGGCGCGAAGAAAAGTGTCGTTTTTCAGTTCAGTCATGGTTGTGTGCCGGTGCCAGATCAGAGGCTGGAGTCGTTAGCCGAGCCGTCCACCCGTCGTCAGGCGGGCTAGCTCTTGTTAGGTGTGGGCGTCAGGCTGTACCAAGTTTTGCCTTGATTTTGCCGCTCACGGCGCCCATGTCGGTGCGTCCCTGTACTTTGGGTTTAATCAGCGCCATTACCTTGCCTATATCCTGCATAGTGCGGGCTCCGCTGCTGGCAATGGCCTCCGCGATCAGCTGTTCCAGCTCCGCTTCGCTGATGGCCGCGGGCAAATAGGCTTGTAATATGCCTATTTCGAATGTTTCCTGATCCAGCAAATCCTGGCGCCCGGCTGATTCATACTGACTGGCGGATTCTCGGCGCTGCTTGACCATTTTATCGAGGATGCTGATGATGCGGGCATCATCCAGTTCGACCCTTTCGTCCACTTCCACCTGCTTGGTGGCAGACAATATCAGGCGTATAACGCCCAGACGCGCCTTGTCACCGCTTTTCATGGCGGCTTTCATATCATCCGAAATGCGCGACTTGAGGGCGGACGCCGTCATGGCCGAAACTTAATGGCGGCGCGGTGCGCGGGTTAAACGCTCTTTATCTTTGAAAGCTTTTTTCAGCGTGCGCTTTACAGCAGCCGCTGCTTTGCGTTTGCGTTCAGTGGTCGGTTTTTCGTAAGCTTCGCGGGCGCGGATTTCGGTCAGTACGCCGGCTTTTTCGCAAGAACGTTTGAAGCGACGCAGTGCAACATCAAATGGTTCGTTTTCTTTAACTTTAACGTGTGGCATTAATTTAGTTACTCTCAAATAATGAACTGAAGGTACCTCGAGCCGCGGGATTCTATATCACCCCGGGCATTTTGCCAAAATAAAATTAACGCCAAGTGGTATCTTCAGCCCTATGAAAGTCCTGGGAATTGAATCTTCATGCGATGAAACAGCCGTCGCTGTTTATGATGCCGAGCGTGGTTTGCTCAGTCACGCCCTGCATTCGCAGGTGAAATTGCATGCCGAATACGGTGGTGTGGTGCCGGAACTGGCGTCGCGCGATCATGTGCGCTACCTGCTGCCGCTGGCCAACCAGGCCCTGGTGAAAGCCGGTGTTGATAAAAGCGAGCTGGGTGGTATTGCCTATACCTCAGGCCCCGGATTGGTGGGTGCGTTGATGGTCGGTGCCTCGGCCGGCCGGGCGTTGGCGTTTACTTTAAATATCCCGGCTGTTGCGGTTCACCATATGGAAGGCCATTTGCTGGCGCCGATGCTGGAACACCCGGCCCCGGCATTTCCTTTTATTGCCTTGCTGGTATCCGGTGGCCACACCCTGCTGGCGGAGGTGCGTGGAGTTGGCCAGTATCAGATTCTGGGTGAAAGCCTGGACGATGCCGCCGGAGAGGCGTTCGATAAAACCGCCAAGCTGCTGGGGCTGGGATATCCCGGCGGGCCGGTACTGGCTAAATTAGCGGAGCTAGGCAGATCGGGTACCTACCAGTTTCCAAGACCCATGATCGACCGGCCCGGGCTCGAATTCAGTTTTAGCGGACTTAAAACTTTCACCCTGACGAGTTTTCAGGCGGCCTTACAAAAAGGCGGCGATGAACAGCAAATCAAGGCTGATATTGCCCTGGCCTTCGAAGAGGCCGTGGTGGATACACTGATGATTAAATGTCGTCGCGCCCTGCAGCAAACCGGTATCAATCGCCTGGTGGTGGCAGGTGGTGTGGGAGCGAACAGGCGGTTACGTCAGGTTTTAAAAGATATGACTGCCAGGCAGGGCGGTGAGGTGTTTTATCCTCGTATTGAGTTTTGCACGGATAATGCCGCCATGATTGCCTATGTGGGATGCCTGCGATTAATGGCGGGCGAGACCGAGCCACTGGCCATCCATGTCAGGGCCCGATGGCCCATGACACAGTTGGCTACGCTCAACCCTTAGCCTTGATTTTGCTTTCCTTGCCAGACAGCAGATTGGCAATATTGCTGCGATGTCGCCAGAACAGGAGAGTAGTCATGATAGCGACAATGAAGGCCATGAACTTGGAGCCCACGATGTAATAAGTAATGACCGGAGCCAGCAACGCAGCCGTTAAGGCGGAGAGCGATGACACCTTGAATACGAATGCCATCACCAGCCACACACCAATGGTTGCGGCACCCACCATCCACTGGATACCGAGTAACACGCCGAGCATTGTTGCCACGCCCTTCCCACCTTGAAAGCCATAAAAAACCGGAAACAAATGCCCCAGAAATGCCGCCAGACCGGCTGCGGCAACGACGCCATGTGGCATATCCATCAGGGTGGCGACCATTGCCGGTAATAACCCCTTGAGCATGTCGCCAGCCAGCGTAATGGCCGCCGCTTTTTTTCCGCCCAGTCGTAAAACATTGGTAGCGCCGGGATTTTTTGAGCCGTCGGTGCGTGGATCAGGCAGGCCCATCAGCTTGCAGGTGATGATGGCTGTTGAAATGGAACCGAGTAAATAGCCTGCCAGTGCAAAGCCTGAAATCGTTATAATGATTTGTGTATCCACAAAATTATCTTCTGTTATGAGCGGCCGCCAACAATATCATTGCCCGGGTTTTCGGGCAAAAAGTTACCGGTTCAGATGAGTGATTCCTGATGAGTTCAATGCAGTGACGGCGGCTAAACCCTTGTGTGTTTTTGTTCATGGCTGGGGAATGAACCAGGCTATCTGGCGCCCGGTAATCGATTCGTTGCCGCCCTGGATTGAGTCTCTCGCGTTCGATTTGCCGGGCCATGGTACTGCGGCCGGCAGGGAGTTTTCAGATTTAGATGATCTGGTTGATGCGTTGTCCAGCCATGTTGATCGACCCGCTATCTGGATCGGCTGGTCGATGGGCGGCCTGGCGGTTTTGAAACTGGCAACGGATTACCCGGCTAAAGTGCAGGCTATGATGCTGGTATCAAGTTCACCCTGTTTTGTACGGCGTGAAGACTGGCCACAGGGTATGCCTTCAGGTCTGTTCGATGATTTTTCTGCTGAACTGGAAGCCGATTACGACGGCACTCTACGACGTTTTTTATCCTTGCAGGTAAAAGATTCAGCTCAGGGTCGACAGTTGTTAAAGCAGTTGCGCCAGCAGGTATTACAACAGCCACCGGCAAATATTCACGCATTGCGTGCAGGTCTGGAAGTTTTGAAAAACACGGATCTGCGTGCGCAGGTTCCCTTGCTAACCATGCCCCTGGCGGTTGCATTGGGTGAGCGCGATGGACTGGTAAATGCCGATAGTGCCGAATTATTTAACAGGCATTTACCAGCAGCCGACATACAGGTCTATGCGCAGGCAGCGCACGCTCCCTTTCTTTCTCATTTGCCGGTGTTTACCGCGCAATTATTGCAACTGGTAAATCATGTCCATGACACAAAAAACTGACGCCGAAAAAAAACTCATCCAGCGTCACTTCAATGACAAGGCAAGTATGTATGAATCATCGGCCATATTGCAGCGCGAAATCGGGCAGCAAATGTTGTCGCGACTTGACTATGTAACACTCAGGCCAGATGTTGTACTGGATGTTGGGTGTGGCACCGGCCGTAGTGTGCAGGCACTGAGGAAACGCTATGGTTCAGCCCAGTTGCTGGCCCTTGATGTATCCACTGGTATGTTGCATCAAACCCGAAAAAATTCCGGTTGGTTACGCAAGCCATCATTGATTTGTGGTGATGCGGAGAGCTTGCCGATTGCTGATAATTCTGTGGATTTGATTTATTCAAATTTGATGTTGCAGTGGTGTGATCCGGAAAAAGTTTTTGCAGAATTTATACGTGTGTTACGGCCCCGGGGTTTGTTAATGTTTTCAACATTTGGACCCGATACGCTAAGAGAGCTGCGCGCAAGCTGGGCGCAGATTGATCAGCAGGCACATGTGAACAGTTTTACCGATATGCATTTATTAGGCGATTGTCTGATGCGAGCCGGGTTTGCGAATCCGGTGATGGATATGGATATGACGTGTCTGACATACCAGACTGCACGCGATGTCATGCTCGATTTAAAAGCAATCGGGGCCAATACACTAAAGCAACGTGAGCAAAAGGGGTTGGTAACGCGTCATAAAATTAATCGCGTTTATGCAGCCTATGAAGCGTTTCGTGAAGGCGGTGTGCTACCTGCCAGTTTTGAGGTGGTATATGGCCATGCCTGGAAAGCAGAGGTGCCTCGCAAGCAAAAAAATATGGGAGATATATTTATTCCTGTAGACCAGCTGGGTCGTATTCAAAAGTAAGAAGCGACTTTTTTCATAAATTATTTAAATGCTTGCTGTGACGGCAGCTGATGAGCGGGCTTATTCTTATTATTCAGAGCAAGGCAATCGGCGCAAGCAACTGAAACACAAGTAAAAATACCATTCAAATATTAGCAAGTTCTTTAATTTAAAATTTTGATTGATAATTCCTCTACAAAAAGTGTTGAAGAATAGGCGCGCATTATAAAAAAAATTGAAGGCAGGTAATGCGTTTGTCCTGTTCATTTAAAATGCTATCTGCTCTATAACGTCATCTGTCCCCTCAAAAACAGCAGGAGTATATAAATATGGCAGAACATAATGTTTATGGCGTTGTTGAAGCACATCAGTCTGGCGATGCCGGATTTTTATCCGAGTTGGGCGACTGGACGGAAGCCAAGGCAATCAAGATGGCTAAAGAAGATGGTTTGAAATTGTCTGACGAGCATCTGGAAATCTTGCAATATCTTCGCAAATACTATGACAAGAACGGTCAGACTTATAATGCGCGCACTTTGTTAAATGTTATGGAGTTTGAGTTTGGCAAATGGGAAGGCAAGCGCCGTTTATATCAGTTGTTTCCTTATGGTCCGGTTTCACAGGGTTGCAAATATGCAGGTATACCCTTGCCACCGGAATGCAATGACAAATCTTTCGGCTCGGTGCACTGATGTCCTGACAGGTATTAACTAACTACAGCAACAAAAAAGCGGCTTTGCCGCTTTTTTGTTGCCGATTATTATTTGGCTGGAAGTAATATTCTTGTGCTGGTTGGTTGTTGTAACAGAGTTGGCGCAACAAGATTATTTGTTGTGTTCAGTTGTTCTTCTTCTGCCGTTTTATCATTGGTATTGGTTGCCGGTAACTGTATGGCCTGAGGGCTGAGCAATGCAGGAGCAACGGGCGATGCCAGAGTCGGGCTGCTTATTATCGGTTGCTGAAGCTTGACGGCATCAATCGCAATAGCCGGTTGCGGTTGTATAACGGGCGGTGTGAGCTTCGATGCTGGCGCAATCGGTGTTAATTGCTGAGTCGGAAAAGATTTAATTGACGCAGGGTCTACAGGTGTAAATCGTGTCGGCATATCAGGTAATTTCTGCGGCAAGATCGGTGCAATCTCGGGCGACAGCTTTTGTGGCATAACAGGTGTAATCGTCTGGATGTCGCGGGTGGGCGATACTGGACGCTTGCCAGGCAATAATGTGTGATCTGATTTTTCATCTGGCGTCACTGCTTTGGTTTCAGGTGCTAACCCGCCATCATGAGGTAATTGCGGGCGCAGTAAGGGACGCGGGCTGATGCCTTCGCTCTTTCTTTCCTGCTGGCGTTTAATCAGGCTTTTTTCTATGCCCATTTGCAAGTTATTGCGGGCATCTTCAATGCGTTGCTCGTGTCTGGATGGTTTAAAGAAATCCGGTATGCCTTGCAAACGCACAGCTGCCTGGCGTGAATTAAGGCCGACAAACGCCGCCTGACCCTTGTCGAATTCGGTTTCACCGAACTGGTTTTTTATCACGATCCGACCACTGTTTACCTTGTCGTACACGCCGGGTTCACCTATGGGTGGCATACCGGGTACGGCGGGGGGGATGTACATGGGTTCGTGGTCGGTGCCGCGTACGCCAATGGTGGCGGTGCGGGTGTTAATGCTGTAGTTGTTGCGATTGTATTTTCCAATCCAGCCGGTAACCGAGCGGAAGGTACCGAGCAGCAGTGAGAAGGTGGCCTTGTCATCGGCATCGCCTTCAGCACGATAGATGTCGATTTTTAATTTGCTGTTGGCGCGTACCGCGATAAAGGCATCGTCTTTCATTCGAACCTGTAGTTCGCCATCGTTGCCGGTAATGATGGTGTCGCCTTCAAAAATCGGCTGTTCGGTAGAGATGGCGCGCATTTTATTGTCAGCACCCTGAATCCATACCTTGCCATCAATCAGCTCGACCCTGCCGGCAATTTCAGCCGCCAGGAGCGAGGGCGGGTACAAGCTAAACAGGGTGGCAAGAAATAACAGGGGGAGAGGTTTAATCATAGCGTTGTCCTTTTCTTTGTGATGAGTCGTCAATGCCTGGCGATATGTTCATTCAATGAATTATAAGCGCACATAAAAAAAGCGGTGATAACACCGCTTTTTTTATTACTGGTTATGATCCGGAACAGCCAGCATCAGGCCTCGAGGGCAGAGCGCAGTTTTTTCATGGCCGTTTGCTCAATCTGCCGTATTCGTTCAGCCGATATCTGGTATTTGTCGGCCAGTTCATGCAAGGGGGCTTTATTGCCATCGTCCATCCACCGGGCCATC
>JACPVK010000072.1 GCA_016191795.1 Gammaproteobacteria bacterium | reverse complement strand
TTTGAGGCGTGACGCGAATCTTGCGTTCGTTGAGCTGGGCACCTTCACCGCGAGCGGCGGTAAACATTTCGTTTTTCACCGGATCGAACACCACGGCCACGTCGAGCTTGTTGTTGTGCAGCAATCCAATGGACACGGAAAATTGCGGAAAGCCATGCAGGAAATTGGTGGTGCCATCCAGCGGGTCGATAATCCATTGATAATCGCTATTATGCTGGCTGTGGCCGCTTTCTTCAGCGAGTATGGCGTGGTCCGGGTAATACTGGCGCAGCTCGGCGATAATTTTATCTTCGGCTTCACGGTCCACCTGGCTTACAAAATCATTTTTTGCCTTGACTTCAATGGTCAGGCGGTCGATGCGATCCATATTGCGGGTAATAACGTTGCCAGCGGCGCGGGCGGCACGTACGGCAATGGCGAGCATGGGATTCATAACGGGGAAGCTACCGGCTGTTGAACGGGCGCGTAGAATAACAGATTATGTGCCCGATTTGAGGTGTATGTCGCGAAGCGACTCCAGCTTACCCTCTCCCGCTTGCGGGAGAGGGGGGCTCAGCACTGGCTGACGGTATCGTATTTAACTAATCGTCGCGTCGGGACTCCCGTTCTCCCTCTCCCCTCGGAGAGAGGGCTGGGAAGAGGGCTGTGGACTTTAACTAATTATCGCGCAGAAACACTCGCTCTCCCCGCAGGGGAGATGGTTGGGGAGAGGGCCGTCCAGATTCGCACTATTTTTTCAGGAAAAACATGCTGTCCAATATCCGTATCGTCCTCGTTAAGCCCAGCCATCCCGGTAACATCGGCGCTGTTGCCCGCGCCATGAAAAACATGGGTCTGCATCGTTTGTATCTGGTGGCGCCTTCCGATTACCCGTCCTTTGAAGCCTCACAACGCGCCGCATCAGCCAGTGATGTGCTGACCCAGGCAGTGGTGGTGGATAGTTTGCAACAGGCATTGCAAGGTTGTGCTCTGGTCGCCGGTACCACGGCACGATTGCGCAACGTGCAATGGCCGCAAATTGATGCCCGTGCCGGCGGCGAATTGTTATTTACCGAGAGTGCACAACACGAAGTAGCGCTGGTGTTTGGCAGCGAGCGTACCGGCTTGTTGAATGACGAAATGGAGCAGTGCCAGTATTTGATAAACATTCCCACCAGCGAAGCGTATGCCTCACTGAATCTGGCGCAGGCGGTGCAGGTGATGTGTTACGAAATATTAATGGCCAGTCGTGCCGGTGTGGTGGCTGTTGATGCCGAACCCAGATACGAACTCGACAGGCTGGCGAGTATTGATCAGCTGAACGGTCTGTACACACACATCTTTGAAGCCATGCAGCAGTTTGATTTTTTTGGTACGCGTAATCACGAGCAGGTGATGCGCCGTTTGCGTTGTTTGTTTGGCCGGGCCAGAGTAAGTGTGCGCGAGCTGCAAATTTTACGCGGTATGATAAAAGTCGCGCAGGGTAAGCGTGCACCGGCCAGGCAAAAATCAAAAAAATCGGCGAGTTAAGTCGGATAATCCACTAAAAAGCGTCAGCCTGAAGGCCGACCCACAGAAGCCAGTGTGTCATTGTGGGTTGGCCTTTAGGCCAACGCTTTTTGACTGTATTGATATGGCTGCAAGAATTATCAAACAATGCTCTCAAGCTCTTTTGGTTGGCCAGAATATTTTTACCAGCCACAACCAGCCCAGCAAAAAGCACACGCCACCCAGCGGTGTTATCACACCCAGTATTTTGATTTGCGTGAGCGCCAGCAAATATAGGCTGCCGCTAAATAACACGATGCCCGCCAGCATGAAGCGGCCAGCAACGATACCTCGCGGATACTCTCGTACCAGTATGCCAATGAGCAACAGCGCCAGGGCATGGTAAAAGTGATACTGTGCAGCGGTTGCCCATGTCTGCCATGCGGCATCAGCTGCGATGTGTTTGAGACCGTGTGCGCCAAATGCACCCAGCGCCACAGCTAACAGGGCATTGATGCTGCCCCATAGCAGGAGTGTTCTGCTCATTGTTTAATGTCTCGCCTTTATTATATGCTTTCGCATCTTAAGAAATTTTTGGAGAAAACGCATGCCATCATTTGATGTTGTTTCAGAAATCGACGCACACGAACTGGCCAATGCGGTGGATCAGATGAACCGTGAAATATCCAATCGTTATGACTTTAAGGGCTCGGATGCCAAAGTCGAGCATAAGGAAAATGCATTGAATATTGAAGCCGCCAGTGAATTTCAGGTGCAGCAAATGGAAGATATAATTTATTCCAAGCTCGCCAAGCGCAATATTGATACCCGCTGTCTGGATAAGGGCAAAATCGAGGAACGTGGCAAGCGCGCTTTTCAAACGATTACCATCAAACAGGGCATAGATAAAGAACTGGGCAAGAAAATGACCAAACTGGTCAAAGACAGCAAGCTGAAAGTGCAGGCTGCTATTCAGGGTGAACAATTACGCGTCACCGGTAAAAATCGTGATGACTTGCAGGCCGCCATTGCCTTGTTCAGGCAATCGGATATAGAACTGCCGTTACAGTTCACCAACTTTCGCGATTGACAATTAGCAGGATATGTCAGAACTCACTTTCGTTTTGCATATAACGCCTGATCAATATCTGGCCTATTATAACGGTGCTGCCAAAAATATTGTCGTTAAAACAGAAGATGGTTTGTCACTGAAATTTCCGGCCAATGCCATGCAAAAATTTATTACCCGTGAAGGTATTCACGGGCGTTTCAAAATCTCGTTCGACCAGCATAACAAGTTGATTGGCGTTAGCCGGATCTAGTCAGGCTGGTGTGAGGTTGTTATCCGCCTTGCAGGCTTGTAAAACCGGTTGGCCTGTGAAAACTGACGTATTTTCCAGTAAATTAGCATCTTAGCAGTCTATGTTTGATGTGCGTCAAAACTGCCATTACCATTCGGTCCTTAGATATGATTAACTGTTGTTCATCACAATAACAATTCTCCTGGAGGCAGGTATGTACCGTCCTATTGTATCCTTTGCATTATCTTTGGTTGCGCTCGCTTTTGTTGCCGGCTGTAGCAAACAGGAGGTTAGCTTTTCGGCAGATATTCAACCTATTTTGAACAAGCACTGCTTGGAATGTCATGCCAAGGGTAAGCAGGGCGAGGAAAAAAGTGGCCTGAACATGGAAACCTATGCCCAGCTTATGTCGGGCACCCGCTTTGGACCAGTCATTGTTCCCGGCAGCAGCGTGTCCAGCACACTGGTCAGGCTGGTTAATCAGCAGGCCGATAAGACCATTAACATGCCGCATGATAAAGGCAAGATTCCTGATGCGGAAATCGTCCTGATTAAAGCCTGGATTGATGCTGGTGCGAAAAATAATTAACCGGGTTGATTTCGCTGCCCATTACTTAAAATTAATTTACCGAAGTTATACGCAATCAACTGAATGAAAAAACCAGCCAGGGAAGGCTGAATTCTTTCAGTCTTCATCTCCTCATTGATTTGACTTGTCTGGTTTTTATTCGCTATCGGCCTGCAGATTATTCAGACTTATCGAAAGAAAAAAATTTGCCACAGAGACGCAGAGACTTATATGATAAAAATATTCTCTGTGCCTGGTTTCTGCTTTTAATATAACCAGTATGTGTTGGCGCAAAACGACCGT
>JACPVK010000071.1 GCA_016191795.1 Gammaproteobacteria bacterium | reverse complement strand
CCTTTAATCTTAAAATCGACAGCAGCGTGCGAATCATGGAGTTCTTTCTGGACAAGAACGACCCGGATTTGTTTTTACATTTCGAGCTAATACCGGATCATTTACCCGAAAAACTCAAAACCATCATCGCCAGATTTCCTCCCCATAGCCTGCAGTTTGAAGTGGGCATACAAACCCTGAATAACGACGTGCAGCAACTCATCAGCCGCAAACAAAATAACCTCAAGGCCAGAGATAATCTGCTGTGGTTAAACCAGAACACCCAGGCACATATTCATGCCGACCTGATTATCGGTTTACCCGGCGAAGACATGGCCAGTTTTGGACGTGGCCTGAATGAACTGGCCGCCATGAATCCGGATGAAATCCAGGTTGGTTTATTAAAACGTTTACGCGGCACGCCAGTTATTCGCCATACCCGGGCTTTTGGCATGCGCTATAACCCGCTGCCACCCTACACAATTTTGTGCAACAACCAGATTGATTTTGCCAGCATGCAAAGACTCACACGTTTTGCGCGCTACTGGGACATGATCATCAATTCGGGCCGCTTCAAGGGTATTAAAAATCTGTTGCTGGGCGACAATGCCTTTGAAAATTTTATGCAGCTGTGCGACTGGCTGCACACTGAAACAGCGCAAACACATGAATTCGCCCTGGAACGATTATTCGGCTTAATACACCGATTTTTAACAGAAGTTAAACGCTATATGACAGATGATGTAGAAGTGCAGCTACTCGACGACTATCGCCGCTCCGGGCTAAAAGGTCAGGCAAAATTTATCAGGCAGAACAAGGTCATTGAAAATCAGAAATCGGCACAGAATACACAACGACAAAAACGCCACAACCTGTAAACAAAAAGTAAGCTGTTCAACTGCGAATCGATTATCAAAGTACTTCATTACTAAATGGAAAAAACAATGAAAACACTTGCTATCACAAAATATCTTTTTACTCTGGTCGGACTCGGCATGCTGACCGGCGCTTTTTTTCTGTACCAAAATACCAGCAACTTTCTAGAACACGCCACGCGAGTAGATGGAACAGTTATTGAACTGATTCCATCTCACTCCAGTGATTCGACTACCTACAAACCTGTAGTAGCTTTCACAACGCTGGAGGGGCAAAAGCTTGAAGTGACTTCGTCAGTCAGTACTAACCCGCCAGCGTATTCAAAAGGTGAATCAGTAGATATTTTTTATCTGCCGGCAGAGCCACATAATGCAAAAATAAGCGGCTATTTCTCGTTCTGGGGCGTCGCTACCATTCTCGCAGGCATGGGATTGGTGTTCTTTATGATTGGTGCCGGTATTATGCTCTCTGCCGTGCTCAAAACACGCAAGGAAGAGTATTTAAAAGCCGAGGGAGTCAGGATAACAACTGAATTTCAAAGTGTTGATCTAAATAAATCAATCACGGTCAATGGCAGGCATCCGTTTAGAGTATTATGTCAATGGCAACACCCTGTCACTTCCGAGATTCATATTTTTAAGAGCAACAATATCTGGTATGACCCATCAAGTTACATGACGAAGCATATTACCGTTTTTATAGAAAAGAATAATCCCAAAAAATATTATGTTGATTTATCTTTCCTGCCAAAATTGGCCCAATAACAACCCACTAATGGAGACATCATGACAATCAAAAACCTGTTACTTATATCCGCCCTGGCATTTTCATCACCCGGGTATGCGACCACGTTAATTTTTGATAAAGCCGGTTTTGAAATTAGCACACTGGAAGCCCCGCCCGGACCTGAGGGTACGCAAGCATTGATTATGATGTTGCCTGCGGAAGGTGGATTTGCGGCTAATGTGAATGTACAAATCCAGCCCTATGCAGGCTCACTCGCCGACTATAAAAAACTGTCGGAGTCACAATTCAGCCAGCTCGGTTTCAAAGTGATGACATCCGCCATTGATAAAAACATTTTAACATTCGAGTACGCGGGCTCAATGAGTGATCAGACGCTGCACTGGTATTCCAGAGCGATAAAAAAAGGCAACTTCATCTACCTGGTAACTGCTACATCACAGGAGCGAAACTGGCTAAAAAACAAAGCCGCACTGGAGACATCGGTTAACAGCTTTAAGCTGAAATAGATTTTTCCGGTTAAATTCAGGCACAAAAAAAAGGCGCATAAAGCGCCTTTTTTTCTGGCTAACGTTATTACTTAGATAACAACAACGTTTTCAGCCTGCAGACCTTTAGGGCCTTTTTGTACGGTGTAGGTTACAGCCTGGCCTTCTGCCAGAGTCTTGAAACCATCACTAACGATTGCTCTGAAGTGTACAAACACATCATCGCCGCCGTTGTCCTGAGAAATGAAACCAAAACCCTTGCTTTCGTTGAACCACTTAACTTTACCGGTTGAATTAGACATAACGTCTCCTTAATTCAGATTAAATTTGCGCAAACACGCCCTAGGCTTGAAATAATTGGCCGTACGGTGAACAGATAATTAAATGTGCAGTATTCAGAACAACGAGATCGGGGTGAAGTGGTGCTGATAAAGGAGACAAACAATGATATGTACACGTTAAGCAGGTCAATATTCGAGACTGGGAGGCATATTAACAGTATTCAGCCAAATAGCAACAGCTTTGGAAAAATATTACCAGACCAGGGCCAGGTGCTGCTCTATAGCCCTTTGCCGGCCTGAACGGTCCGACCCCATACCGCATAAACCGGGTCCGAGATGGCTGTTTTTGCGTAGTTCACATCGTCTTCCGGACGCGACAATCCCCTGATCGAATGCGTATGCACATCATTAAAGCAGCCTGATTGCAGATAATATTCCGACACCAGCCCGATACGCTCAAATTCATGCATTTCAGCCCACACAGATATAGCTTTGACGGGAAACCAGCGGTTAGAGAAGGTATTAATGAATAACCCGCCTGGCTTGAGAACCCGCGCCACCTCCTCAAATATAACGCCCGGTTGCGTCAGGTATTCAATGGAGGCTGTGCAAATCACCGCATCAAACATCGCATTTTCAAATGGCAAACCAATGTCGGTATTCAAATCATGTACCACCCGTTCATTCAGCACGCGATTGGCTGCCAGCTCCTGCTGATGCATTCCAAGACCGGTGACCTGTAACGGCTTGATCGAATCGGGCAGATGCGAATCAAAACTCGACATTAAATCCAGTATGCGGGACTGTGGCGGAATCAGGCTGGCATAGAGATTTTCCACCTGTTGACGTGCGGTTTTATCCAGGTGCTGCACCATACGTGGCATGGAATAGAACAGGCTATCTTTGCCCTCATCCACTCGCTTGAAAGGTGTACCTGTAAAAAAATCCGTGGGCCTATCACCATATCTTGCCTGCATGCCAGGCCCGTTCAATAAATCTGCGATGGCATCGTTGCAACGCCCACCGTGTTCACCGCTATGCGCCACAACACTGTTGACCTCGACACCTATGGTCAGTGCGTATTGCGCTAAGGGGTGATTAAAATCGAACGTCATGGACGTTTCATCCATGGCAACCAGACGACAGGGATGCATATCTTCGCTATAAACTTCCCTGACACCACCCACCAGACCTTTGGGGTAAAAACGCCCGGTATGGGGTTGTATGGTGAAACCCTGTCGCAGGGTTTTACGGAACAATTGCGGAGCAATGCTGTGCAAATTGTTTTTGCTCCATGCAGGCAGCAGGGCTTGTGGCTCAAAGGAAAACGCTTCTTTATATCCTGTCGCTTTTCCGAGAAGGTTTTTTTGCAAGACTTCAGGCAACAAATCCAGATCACGCCATACATTAAATTTTTCAAACACCAGCACATCCTGGTGACTGGCAAATGCACTGCGCCATTCCACGGACAACGCCAGATTAACCAGGCTATGGCTGTCAATTTTTAAATGGGAAAGCATTTTCAATCCTCAATCAAACCCTGGCCTGCAATAAATCATCCGGATACGGCGCAAGATAATGTTGTGACGCGATATAGGCATCAGGATGTATACGCAAATAATGTCGCAACATAGCAACCGGTGTAATCCGCGGTACCAGCTCACTGTGATAGGCATTAAACCAGTTGAGTAATTCATGCTTGTCCTGAGTATTCAGGCCACGTTTGAAATAACCCAGAATATGCAGCAACACATTCACATGCTGGCCATGGCTGGGACGCAATGCCATTACCTGCATAAAACGCTGTATATAAGTCAGCCGCAGCTGTGCCAGATTACGTTTGTTGGCTGTGGCCACCAGCTGGCCCAGCTCACGATACGCCTGCTGGTTGCGCGCCATGAGCATCAATTTATGTCGCTTGTGATACTCGGTAAAGCCCTGCAGATTGGTTTCTGCATTCGCAATATTGCGCCAGCGATAATGACAATACACGCGCTCCAGAAAATTCTCGCGT
>JACPVK010000016.1 GCA_016191795.1 Gammaproteobacteria bacterium | reverse complement strand
CTGCTCGACGAGTCATGGGTTGATCGTATCGACAAGCAGGGTATAGACGAAATCAAGGTACGCTCGAGCATTACCTGCGAAGCCACCTTTGGTGTCTGCGCAACCTGTTATGGTCGTGACCTGGCGCGTGGTCATCGCGTTAACATCGGTGAGGCCGTGGGCGTTATTGCTGCTCAGTCTATCGGTGAGCCGGGTACCCAGTTGACCATGCGTACCTTCCACATCGGTGGTGCTGCCAGCCGTTCTGCTGCAGCCAACAATATTGCTGTGAAATCGGCCGGTACCATTCGCTTGCACAATATCAAGCTGGTTAAACAAACCAGTGGCAACTCGGTGGCGGTATCACGCTCCGGTGAAATTGGTGTGATCGACGAGTCCGGTCGTGAAAAAGAACGTTACAAGGTGCCTTATGGTGCCGTGATTTCGGTGGCCGATGCCGATGCCGTAACCGGTGGCCAGATTGTGGCTACCTGGGATCCGCATACCCATCCGATCATCACCGAAGTGGCCGGTCAGATTCAGTTCAGCGAATTCGTTGAAGGCGTCAGTGTGCAGAAGCAGACCGACGAATTTACCGGTTTGTCAGCACTGGTCGTGACCGATCCAAAACAGCGTCCATCTGCCGGTAAAGATTTACGTCCGATGGTGAAACTGATTGATGCCAAGGGCAAGGACCTGTGTATTGCCGGTACCGATATTCCGGCCAGCTACTACCTGCCTGCCGGCGCTATCGTCAACCTCACTGACGGTTCCGATGTGCGTATCGGTGACGTTATTTCACGTATACCGCAGGCATCCAGTAAAACCCGTGACATCACCGGTGGTCTGCCACGCGTGGCCGACCTGTTCGAAGCGCGTAAACCGAAAGAGCCTGCCATCATGGCGGAAATCACCGGTACTATCGGCTTCGGCAAGGAAACCAAAGGCAAACAGCGTTTGACCATTACCGGTGATAACGGTGAAGCCTATGAAGATCTGATACCCAAGTGGCGCCATATTAATGTGTTCGAAGGTGAACACGTTGAGCGCGGTGAAGTGATTGCCGATGGAGAACCTAATCCGCATGACATTTTGCGTCTGCAGGGTGTGGAGCCGCTGGCCGCCTACCTGGTGAAGGAAATACAGGACGTTTATCGTCTGCAAGGCGTGAAGATTAACGACAAGCATATTGAAGTGATCGTTAAGCAAATGCTGCGCAAGGCGGAGATTGTAACTTCCGGTGACAGCCGCTTCCTGGCGGGTGAAATTGTGGAGCGTGGTCGCGTCGATGAAGTCAACGCGCGTCTCAAGGCAGAAGGCAAGATTGCCTCGACCTATAACACCATCCTGCTGGGTATTACCAAGGGATCGCTGGTCACCGAGTCGTTTATCTCGGCGGCATCGTTCCAGGAAACTACCCGCGTTCTGACCGAAGCGGCCGTTCGCGGCAGCCGCGACGATTTGCGCGGTTTGAAGGAAAACGTGATTGTGGGTCGTCTGATTCCGGCCGGTACCGGTTTGGCATTCCATACCGAACGCCGTCGCCGCCGTGGCGACAGGGCGGATCGTCCATTGCGTGCCATCACCGAGTTTTCGTCTGAAGACGTATAAATAAGGGATTGATATAAGGTGCGCAGGGATGCGTAACCTGGTTGGTAAGTTCAAGGTGTAAAGATCAGGCTGGTAATTGAATGCACTGGCCTGAGGGTGTGAAAATCGAGGTTACCCATGCGATAGATTTTCATGTAATTATCTGGCGCGTCTGTCCTTGACACGACGTGATGACACGCATACTATTGCGCTCCCGCGACAGGCCTGACTCGAAGAGGGTCCGGTCTGTTGTTCGTTTTCGCAATCGTATAAAGCGGAAAATTTGGTCCCTTGGAGTGGGACGTTTGGAGAAAATTGTTTATGACAACCATTAACCAGTTGGTGCGCAAGCCACGCCGTAGCGTGGTAGAAAAGAGCAAAGTACCGGCTCTTAGCTCGTGCCCACAAAGACGCGGTGTATGTACCCGTGTTTACACTACTACACCGAAAAAGCCGAACTCGGCCATGCGTAAAGTCGCCCGTGTGCGTCTGACGAATGGTTACGAAGTCAGTAGTTATATCGGTGGTGAAGGCCATAACCTGCAAGAGCACTCAGTCGTATTAATACGCGGTGGTCGTGTTAAGGATTTGCCAGGTGTTCGTTATCACGTCGTTCGCGGCAGTCTGGATACCCAGGGCGTTGATAAACGTCGTCAGGGTCGTTCCAAGTACGGCGCGAAGCGTCCTAAAGGCTAACAGGTCAAGACTATGCCAAGAAGAAGAGAAGTTCCCAAACGCGTCATTTTGCCGGATCCCAAGTTCGGAAGTGACATGCTGGCTAAATTTATAAACATGCTGATGAAAAGCGGCAAAAAAGCCGTGGCTGAAAGCATTGTGTACGGTGCACTGGACAAAATCGGTGAAAAAGCCGGTAACGAATCCATGTCTGTGCTGGACAAGGCGCTGGATAACGTGGCTCCGATGGTCGAGGTTAAATCTCGCCGAGTCGGTGGCGCGACCTATCAGGTGCCGGTTGAAGTGCGT
>JACPVK010000015.1 GCA_016191795.1 Gammaproteobacteria bacterium | reverse complement strand
TTTCATTTTTTATGACATGTTTCTGAATGAAGTAAGTACCAACCGAACCTAGTACACCACCAAGAAGAGCACCAACAGAAGCAATTATTGCGGCGTAAATCGAGGCTTCATATGGAGTCATATATTTTCCTTAAGGCTAACAGTGTAATAAAGCAGGCCCCAACTGATCCGCCTATCGCTTTCTGGGTTGATTAGTAATAACACCATTTTTATCAGCTTATCAGAAACTTACCAGTAAAACCGTTGGATATTGAAATCGGGAAGACGTACCTGCTTTTTTCAAAAAAGACTTCGGGATCAGGCCCGCACATATCCAACCTACAACTTCGCCAGCGTAAAAAGCTCCGAAGGCTTCATCTTTAACGCATTGGCAATTCGAATAATATTCATCAACGATATATTTCTTTCCCCACGTTCTATCGCACCCATATAGGTACGGTGGACGCCGCAGTACGAAGCGAATTCTTCTTGTGAATAGCCGGATGCCTTTCGGTTATCCCGGATAATCGCGCCGAGCTGTTTTTGTGCTTTATCTTGATCAATTGCCATAGTGGCAATTATTCGTGATGATGACTATAAATCTACACTCTATAAGTAGCATATTTAATCTGGCTTGCTATAATCAGCCCACAAACATAATTCATTAACCATTTATTGAACCATGCCGCCTGACATTCGTATAACCAAATACAAGAAGACCCGCTTCTATGCTGTGTGGGTTAATGAAGAGCTTCTGGCTGTTGTTTGTTACATGAAGGGTGCAATGGCTATCAAACAGGCACTGTTGGATGCCCTGGGTATAACCTTACAAACTTAAGCCCTGACTTGATGGAGGAGCTGAATAAACAGGATGCAAGTATCAAATACTCAGACTCCCTGGGCTACTATTGCATCTGGCCAAGAAATAGGTACCTATTTGCATGGGTCGCGGGCATGTTCCCGCCAGAAACATGCGGGAATGACGGTTCCTACAGGCTTAAGTAAGTGCCATTCGGGACTGTCCCTTTAATTGGTAAGAAGGAAGCATGACCATGTCAACTCTCCCCTGGATCACCACCTCGGTCAACGTCAACATGCCCTGTTTGATTTATGGCACGGCATGGAAAAAAGCGGACACGGCAGACCTGGTTGAACAGGCGCTGCTGGCGGGATTTAGAGGCATAGATACCGCCTGCCAACCCAAACATTATGACGAGGCACTGGTGGGCGTGGCGCTACAACGCGTTATACATCAGGGCATTCCACGCGATCATTTGTATCTGCAAACCAAATTTACGTCACTCTCCGGACAAGACCCCGCTCGCGTACCTTATGATAAATCCGCACCTCTGCACGAACAGGTTGCCCAGTCGTTTGCTAGATCACTACACAATCTGCAAACCGATTATGTTGATGGCCTGATTTTGCACTCGCCTTTTGATACTCACGCAAAAACCCTGCAGGCCTGGCGTGCAATGGAGTCGATTCAACAAACAGGTGGCGCGCGACAGCTGGGTATCAGCAACTGTTACGAGCTGCCGGTGCTGCAAGCTTTGTGTAAAGAGGCTCAGGTAAAACCTGCCATCGTGCAAAACCGTTTTTATAAAGATACGGGTTATGACGTTGCCTTACGTCACTGGTGCACCGCGCAGGGCATCATTTATCAGAGTTTCTGGAGCCTCACCGCTAATCCACACATTCTCAATAGCAAGTTGTTGCAAGGCCTCGCCGCGCAATATCATAAAACCGCGGCACAGTTATTTTTTCGGTATTTACATCAATTGGGCATAGTGCCATTGACCGGCACCCGGTCGCCACAACACATGCAGGATGATCTGGGCATGTTTGATTTTGAACTGGCAACGGACGATTTTGAAAAACTCGGTGTGATGTTGAAGCCAGCGCAGTTCCGTATGTGAACCTGCAATTTACTGTTTTTAACCCGGCGGCACCGGTGTCGGCACCGGCTTTGTTTTTTCCAGTATTTCCTGCTGGTACAACTTGTCAAACTTTTCCGCCGTAAATCCATTCATGCGCTTGCTGCCCACAATAAGAACAGGCACGCTTTTGCCGCGCAGTGATTTGAAATCCAGTCTGCCAACCGGACTTTTTTCTACGTCATAGGCAATATAAGGAATATTTTTTTCCCTGAAATATTGTTTGGCCTTTGTACAGACACCACACCATGTCGCCGTATAAATAACCACCTTGTCATCTCTGCCGAGCCGCTCAATCAAAGGCGTGATTTCAACTGCGGTGTAAGTATTGATTTTCAAATCAACCGCTTCTGTTTTAACATTACTCGGCGGCGTATCGGTGAAATGCGAATTACCCTGTTCATCTACCCATTTGTAAATCTCGGCTTGCGCGGTAGTAATCAATACAAATCCAGATAATGCAATCACTGTAGGAGCGGGCCATGCCCGCGACCAAAGCAAAAGCGAAGTCCGCAAATAAACGCAAATGCACGCGAATAAAGCGGGTAAAAAATATTCATTTCTTTTATTTGCGTACATTTGCGGACTCAGTCTTTTTTTTATGGTCTTGTCGCGGGCATGGCCCGCTCCTGCAAACCTTGATTATTGCCATTCAGGTCAATCCCCAAACTATGAATTTAATTGCCGCTGTTTCCACAATAAAAACATCGCCGGCAGCACAATCATAATCAGCAACACCGATGAACTGACGCCACCCACTATGGGTGCTGCAATACGCCGCATCACTTCGCTGCCGGTACCGCTGCCAAACATCACCGGCAACAAACCGGCGAGCGTCGTCGCCGAGGTCATGGCAATCGGGCGCAAGCGCTGCAACGCACCTTTAATAATGGCGTGACGAATATCTTCCAGATTCAGTTTGCGATTTTCCGACTGCGCCTGCGCCACGACTTCTTCATACGCATGATTGAGATACACCAGTTTCACCACACCGATTTCGGCTGCCAGCCCGCCAAGCGCAATAAATCCGACCCACACTGCCACTGACAAGTTGTAATCGAGTAAATACAGCAACCAGAATCCGCCCATTAGCGCCAGTGGCAACGCCGCCATGATCATCATCACTTCGGTAAAATTTCTGAAACTCATATACAGCAGCAAAATAATCACCGCCAGTGTTACCGGAATCACCAGTTTCAATTGCTCCTTGGCACGCAACATATATTCAAACTGGCCGGACCAGTTGATGGCGTAACCGGCCGGCAGTTTCACCTTTTCACTCACCTGCTGCTGCGCATCCGCCACATAGGAGCCGACATCACGATCGGCAATGTCCACATATATCCAGCCATTGGGCCGCGCGTTTTCACTTTGTATCATGGATGGCCCGGATTCGATGCGTAAATTCGCCACTTCCGCCAGCGCAATTTGCGCACCCGACGGCGTGACAATTGGAAGTTGCCGCAACTCTTCAATCGAATCGCGCAAATCCTGCGGATAACGCAAATTCACCGGATAACGCTCCAGCCCTTCCACCGTTTCCGTAATACTCATGCCGCCAACCGCCGACAAAATCACATCCTGCACATCCACCACATTCAAGCCAAACCGCGCAGCGGTGCGCCGATCAATATCAACAATTACATAACGGCCACCGGCTACACGTTCGGAATAGGCTGACACCGTACCCGGCACCTGCTTCATAATTTCTTCAATTTGAGTGCCGATGCGTTCAATTTCTTTCAAATCCGCACCCGACACTTTTATACCAACAGGGGTTTTAATACCGGTCGCCAGCATATCAATGCGGGTTTTGATCGGCATCACCCAGGCATTGGTAAGACCGGGAAATTGCACCAGTGCATTCAATTCGGCTTTCAGTTTCTCAATCGTCATGCCCTCGCGCCATTCGCTGTGCGGCTTTAACTGAATCGTGGTTTCAATCATGGTGAGCGGCGCCGGATCGGTCGCGGTTTCGGCACGGCCGATTTTGCCGAATACGGATTTCACTTCCGGTACGGTGCGAATCAGTTTATCCGTTTGCTGCAATAGTTCCTGCGCCTTGCCGGCTGAAATGCCGGGAAAGGTTGTTGGCATGTACAGCAAATCACCTTCATCCAGATCCGGCATGAATTCGCTGCCCAGTTGTGTCACCGGCCAGATACTGGCAACCAGCAACACACCGCACAATGCCAGCACTTGCAAGGGTGAGCGCAAGGTCCAGTCAATTAACGGCCGATAAAGACGTATCAAAAATCGGTTGATGGGATTGGATTGCTCCGGTTTCATTTTGCCGCGAATAAAATAGCCAATCAAAACCGGAATCAGGGTGATGGCAAGAATGGAAGCGGCCGCCATAGCGTAGGTTTTGGTATACGCCAGTGGCGCGAACATGCGGCCTTCCTGCGCCTGCAAGGTAAACACCGGCAAGAAACTCAGCGTAATAATCAATAACGAAAAGAATATCGGCGGCCCGACTTCGCCAGATGCCTTGCGAATAATCTGCCAGCGATTCGCATCGGTCATGGCTTCGCGTTCCATGTGCTTGTGCACGTTTTCAATCATGACTATCGCCGAGTCCACCATCACACCCATGGCAATGGCAATACCCCCCAGTGACATGATGTTGGCGTTAATACCCTGGTGATACATGATAATGAATGAAATCAGCACGCCCATCGGCAACACAATCACCGCCACCATAGCCGAACGCAAATGCAACAGGAATAATGCACACACCAGAGCTACCAGCACCAGTTCTTCAATCAGATTTTTGTTGAGATTATCGACTGCACGATTAATCAGGGCTGAACGATCGTAGGTTTCCACAATCTCGACACCGGCGGGCAAACCTTTTTTTAATTCATTTAATTTCTTTTTGACGGCTTCAATGGTGGTGAGTGCATTTTCACCCCAGCGCATCACCACAATACCGCCAACCACTTCGCCTTCACCATTCAATTCGGCAATGCCGCGACGCAACTCCGGGCCGACACGCACTTCCGCCACATCCTTCAGCAAAATCGGCGTACCGCTTTCATTCATGCCCAGTGGAATGTGACGCAGATTTTCATCACTGCTCAAATAACCGGTGACGCGCACCATGTATTCGGCTTCGGCCATTTCAATGACCGAACCGCCTACTTCCTGATTGGCGCGCATAATCGCCTCACGCACCATGGCCAGTGAAAAACCATAAGCACGTAAACGATTCGGTTCAATCACCACCTGATATTGTTTAACCATGCCGCCAACCGTCGCCACTTCCGACACACCGGCAACCGTTTGCAATTCAAATTTCAAAAACCAGTCCTGCAGGGAACGCAGTTGCGCCAGATCATGTTGACCGGTTTTATCCACCAGCGCGTATTCATACACCCAGCCCACACCGGTTGCATCCGGCCCGAGCTGTGGTTTGGCCGCCGCCGGCAAACGCCCGGTCACCTGCGATAAATATTCCAGCACGCGTGATCGCGCCCAATAAATATCCGTGCCATCTTCAAAAATGACATAGACATAAGAATCGCCAAACATGGAATAGCCACGCACCGTAACGGCTTTGGGCACAGACAACATGGCAGTGGTTAAGGGATACGTCACCTGATCTTCCACCACCCGTGGTGCCTGACCGGGATAGGATGTTTTGATAATCACCTGCACATCGGATAAATCCGGAATTGCATCCAGTGGCGTGTGCCGCACCGCGTACACGCCCCAGGCTGCAAGTATGGCGGTAACCAGCAATACCAGAAGGCGATTGCGAATGGACCAGTCAATGATGTTATTGATCATATATTTTTACCTGATAATATTTTTTGACACAGAGGCACAGAGACACGGCGCAACGCTTGTTTAAGACGTTATAAATAAACTTCTCTGCGTCTCTGCGTCTCTGTGTCAAGCTTTATTCCTGCATCCGCATCAAACTTGCTTTCAGGCTGGCTTCCGAATCAATCAGGAACTGGCCTGAAACAACCACCGCTTCGCCCTCTTCAAGACCGTGCTCAATAGCCACCCAGTCACCCGACTCCATGCCTGCAACAACTGTGCGCGGTGCAAACCGGCCTTCACCCAGATTTACAATCACTCGATCAGCCTGCCCTGTACGTATCAAGGCTTCGCGTGGAATCGCCAGTGCATTTTTCTGTTCACCACCAAAAATACTAACTTGTGCAAACATGTTTGGCTTTAAGGATTCATCCGCATTTTTGAAACGTAAACGCACTTTCAGTGTTCGCGTTTTTGGATCAAGGCTGGGATAAATATATTCCACCTGGCCTTCCCATTTTCTACCCGGCAAATAACTCAGTGTCACTTCAGCCGCCTGCCCCAGCTTCACCCAGGCCGCCTGGTGTTCAAACACATCAGCCAGCAACCACACTGTAGACAAGTCCGCCAGACGCATCACTTCCATATCCGGATTCACATACATGCCTTCACGCACATTCAGCACCGACACCACACCATTCTGTGTGGCATACATGGGCACACTGCGTGGCACATCGCGATCATTTTGCAATTGCGTAATCTGTTTTTCGCCGATGCCAAGAGAAAGCAGACGCTGCCTCGATGCAACAACCAGGCGTGAATTGTCCGCAGTCAATGCCTGTACATATTCTTCCATGGCGTTCACCAGCGTGGGCGAGTACACATTGAATAACCGATCACCTTTTTTAACACGCTCACCCTCTGAACCAATGGCCAGCTGCTCAATCCAGCCATCGGTGCGCAAATGCACATGCGAAACATTGGCGCCGTTGTAATCAACATAGGCCACAGTATCGATACGCCGCCACAACGACTTACGCTCGGCTTTAGTAGTGCGCACACCCATGTTATTCACTACCGCCGGCGAGATGCGCACTTCGGTTTCGGCTGTTTCGTAAACCGGAATAAAATCCATGCCCATTTCATCCTTCGCAGGTTTATCCGATATGACGTCTGCCTTGTGGGGATGGCGGTAATAAAGAATCTTTTTTTCGCTTGCGGCGG
>JACPVK010000019.1 GCA_016191795.1 Gammaproteobacteria bacterium | reverse complement strand
CCTTCGCCGGTGAATCCATGGCGCATATCAAATATTTGTACTTTGCAAAAATTTGCCGTGAACATGGCGACATTGAAACGGCTAAACAATTTGAAGAAACTGCCGCGCAGGAAGTTCAACATGCACTCGGCCATGCCGACCTGTTGTATCCTAAACACACCATGAACCCGGTGCGCTGCCTTGAACTGCCCATCGCCGGCGAAACCCACGAATACACTGAAATGTATCCGGGTTTTCACCACACCGCCATGGAAGAACAGCAGAAAGCGGCGGCCAGAGAGTTTGCAGAACAAATTGCAGAATCCAGAGAACATGCTGACGGATTCAAACAAATACTGGACAAGGCAGCCAAACGTTTCGCGGCTTTAACCAGGGTTGAAAAACGTCATGCCGAGGCTTACACAGCCGCCATGAATAAAGTTAAAGTTTAAAATTTATTAATTGGAGATAGTTATGAAAAAGTACGTATGTATAGTGTGTGGATTTATTTACGACGAAGCCGAAGGTTTACCGGAAGAAGGCATCGCACCCGGCACACGCTGGGCCGATATCCCGGAAGACTGGTGCTGCCCGGATTGCGGCGTCGCCAAAAGCGATTTTGAAATGGAAGAAATATAACGGCCATCATTTTTTGTGGGTCGGCCTTCAGGCTGACGCTTTTGTGCGTTACCTCTCGGTATTGTCGGCCTGAAGGCCGACCCACACTTACAAGCAGGAATAGTTCATGCACCCCATCACCATCATCGGCAGCGGCCTTGCCGGTTACACACTGGCCAGGGAAATTCGCAAACTGGATAAAGATATTGCGCTAAGAATCATCACCGCCGATGACGGCTGTTTTTATTCCAAGCCCATGCTATCCAATGCGCTGGCTAAAAACATGGATGCCAAAAAACTGGTGATGACATCGGCTACCGACATGGCAGCCCAGCTTAATATGGAAATAATTACCCACACCCGAGCCACACATATCAATCGTCATGAACGCACGGTCAACACGGATCAAACCTCCGGCAAAAACAGTTACGCCTATTCCAGCCTGATACTGGCAAACGGTGCGCAGGCAATTCGCATTCCGGTGGCAGGCAATGCCGCCGAAGATATTCTCAGCATCAACTCGCTGCACGATTACGGCATTTTTCGTGCACAACTGGAGAATAAAAATCACGTCACCCTATTGGGTGCCGGTTTGATTGGTTGCGAATTTGCCAATGATCTGGTCAGTGCCGGTTACCAGGTCAGCCTGATAGATCTGGCGGATAAACCGCTGGGTCGGTTATTGCCGGAACAGGCGGCACGCAATCTACAGCACAAGCTGGGGGATGCCGGCATCCAGTGGCACCTTGGCTGCAGTTTACACAGCATCAATAAAACCGCGGGACAGTATCAGCTCACACTGAATAATCAGGTGCAATTTAATTCTGATCTGGTGTTATCTGCGATTGGTCTTAAGGCCGACATACGTCTGGCTGAAGCCGCCGGTATAAAAACCGGCCGCGGCATTATCACCAATGGTTACCTGCAAACATCGGATCCACATATTTACGCACTGGGTGATTGCCTGGAATTTAATGGCATGGTGTTGCCATTCGTTATGCCGATCATGATCGGCGCAAGAGCGCTGGCCAAAACATTACTCGGCGACAACACCGACGTCAGCTATCCACCCATGCCTGTGGTGGTCAAGACACCGGCTCATCCGGTTGTGGTGTGCCCACCACCGCCGAACGCTGTCGGCAACTGGCAGGAAGAAGTCATCGGTGACGGCATCAAGGCGGGTTATTACAATCAGCACAAACTACTGGGCTTCGCGCTGACCGGCGCGGCGGTAACCGAAAAACAAAAACTGGTGAAGCGTATGCAGGATGACGCAATAACAGATGGATGACATTACAAATCAATTCGGTTAGCCTTGCTGCAACAAAAAATGACCAGATGAAGGATCGGTACATGAAAATCTGCATTCTCTACACCGCACTAATATCACTGCTGCTTGCACATGGATCCGCCGTGGCAGCCACCTCGCCTTACTCATCGACATCAAGCTCTACCAGCACCACAACAAAAAGCACAACCAAACCGGCCACCACTAAAACAACAAAGCCAAGCAAACCGGCAGTCAAGCCTCCGCCTCCACCACCGCCCCCTCCACCAGAAGAACCCTTTTTCAGTAACCTGAGCTACGGAATTGCATTTATCAGCCAAAGTGTCGATGTCACCAACACCAGTGGCACCCTTAGCAGCACCAATAGCGAAACCGGTTCTGGCATTGGTCTTTATGCAGACAAATTCTATAAGGGGAAATATCGTTTCAATGGCACATTCAGTTACATCAGCTACGACAATTTTGCCATTACCTCTTTCACCGCCGGCGCTGATTATTTAATGCCAATCAACAGCAGCCTGGCATTATTTGGCGGCGTGGCAGCCGGCGTGGCCGGGCAAAAATATACTGACTCCAGTTTCAGCGACATGTCGATGGCACCGGTATACGGCGCCCAGCTCGGCGGTATTATGTTTATGAGCGATAGCTTAATGCTGGAACTGGGTTATCGTTTGCGCTTTACCAATCTCGAAACCGAAATCACTACCATACCTGCATCCATCGACACTGTTGACCAGCTGGATGAAGCTTATTTGAGTTTGATAATTTCGTTTTAAGAAAAGAAACAGAAAACGCAAATGCGCCGCTCCTGCGCTTCCTGCGCTCGCGGCATTTGCGTTTTCTTTTTCTTTAACCTCCCCCGGCATGTGATT
>JACPVK010000018.1 GCA_016191795.1 Gammaproteobacteria bacterium | reverse complement strand
TGTCAAGATCACAAAGTAGAACAGGCCAAACAGGTGGTGATACTGGGTTCACCCAAACTTGAAATCTGTAACTATGCACGTGACAGGAACTGCGATTTATTGATACTGGGTTCGCATGGCCGTCATGGCATCAAGCTGTTACTGGGGTCGACGGCCAATGGTGTGTTGCACGATATGCCGTGTGATGTGCTGGCAGTGAAATTGAAGTAATAATCGCCAGTCCTGCAAATAAAAAAACATGGGCGTCAATAAGCACGGTGCTTTGCGCAGAATAATTATCTCTGACATGAATGGCGCTTACTTAAGGGGATTACCCGGTTATTTAACGTCATCCCCGAATGCTGTTGTCGGGGATCTGCTGAAACCAGTTGCGCTCTGTGGGAGATTCCCGACAGAAGCATTCGGGAATGACAGCTACTAACTAAAATTACTCGTTAAGTAAGTGCCATTGATCTCTGACATCAATACCATCAAGTTAAGGCGTAGGCCGCGCCATGCGCACCATCTGTCATGTTGATGTCAGGCTGCTGTGGTGCGCACGGCGCACCCTACGACAAGGTAAATTGATTCTGGGAACCACGGTTCTGCATGAGAGCAGCGGATGAGGCGAGCCATGCATTCCCACACAGAGCGTGGGAACGAGAAAAAGTTAAGGAACTCAGCAGCAGGTGCGCCTTCAGGCGCACACCCATGACAGAAGCTTACAGCCTCATCAGGTTATCTTGTGCGCCTAAAGGCGCACCTACACTTAACTTACTCGCATCAGGTATACAACGTCATCACGGCGCCCCGACTAGCCATAAGCAATCGGGACGTAGCGAATCATCTGTATCAACACGACAACTTATTTCAGTCTCAGGGTTTTGAGATATTCCGCAAACTCGGTTTTCACTTCCGGATGCTCCAGTGCAAAATCCACCGTGGCCTGCAAATAACCCAGCTTGCTGCCGCAGTCGTAACGATGCCCTTTAAAGGAATAGGCATAGACTTTTTCTTCCTTGCATAATGCCGCAATACCATCGGTTAATTGAATTTCACCGCCAGCGCCACGGCCTGTTGTGCGCAACTTATCGAAAATACGTGGCGTCAGAATATAACGGCCAATAACCGCCTGATTGGAAGGGGCCACACTGGGTTGAGGTTTTTCCACGATTTGTTGTACCTCACTTAAACCATCGAAGATTTTTGGGCCGGCCACCATGCCGTATTTGCTACTGTCCTTGATATCGATGGTTTCGGTACCTAATACTGAGCCATGGTATTCATCATAAATATTCACCATTTGCTGCATGCAGTTGGCGCCATGTGTTTTAACCAGATCGTCCGCCAGGATAACAGCGAACGGCTCATCGCCCACGGCTGCAGCCGAACACAACACAGCATGCCCCAGGCCCAAAGCCTCAGCCTGACGGATATAAATGCAATTCACATGAGGTGGCAACACATCACGTGCCAGAGCCAGTAGTTTTTCTTTATTCTTGGCTTCCAGCTCGTATTCCAGCTCAAAGGCTTTATCGAAATGATCGGCAATCGAACGTTTGTTGCGTCCAATAATAAATATCAGCGTATCAATACCGGCTTCAACCGCTTCTTCGGCGGCATACTGAATCAGCGGCTTGTCAACAATCGGTAACATTTCCTTGGGATTGGCCTTGGTAGCAGGCAAAAAGCGGGTCCCCAGCCCGGCTACCGGAAATACCGCCTTACGTATGGTTTTCATATCCTCTCCTTTTTATAATTCCGGGCATTATCCAGTGAAAAACCCGACATGTACAGTTACACCCATGGCGCCAGATGATATAAACAGCTCCATGAACCCAGCCATCCACATTGCCGCCTGCCAACCTTTTATCACCAGCCTGGCCCGCCGCCTGTTGCAGGATAACCAGGAGCACACGCCTGATTTGCAACACCTGCAGATTTTATTACCTAATGCACTGGCCGCACGCCAACTGCGACGCGCCTTAATCGCACAAAGTAACGGCGCACTGATCGGCCCGCATATCAGCAGCATGCCGCAATGGATTAACAACCACATTCCCCTGCCTGACCTGCGCCTGACGCAAATCAATCAATCCGCTCGGCAACTGGTTTTATTTGAAGCATTGAAACAACATCGTCAGTTATTCAATGAAAATAATTTGTGGCAGATTTGCAACAGTTTGTTACAGTTTTTTGACGAGTTAAGCCAGAACAATTTTGATCTGGACACATTTTCAGAAGCCCAGTGGCAAGCACAGCTCCAGGCTGCTTATGGCATCAAGGCGGATAACAGCCGCGACATTAATCATTTATTTTACGAAGCGCGATTAGTGCATACTCTGTGGCAGGCCTGGCAGCATCAGACACAGGCGATGAATCTGCTGGATAGTCATAGCGCTTATCAATTACGCCTGCAACAAAATCCACACCCACTGACGCAGGGCATGACATTTTACGTAGTGGGCGTTGAACAGCTCAGCAAAGCCGAACAACAATGGTGCCAGCAATTTGAAGCCACTCAACAAATTGTTTACGTCAGCCAGACGGATGAAACAACCGACAATCATGTCAGCCAGTTTATTCATCATGCACTGGATGCATCACAACCTCTCTGGAACAACAGCGACAGCAAAAAAAAACAGAGCCCGACCATCCCGCTATCCGTCTTTGCGGCACCCAGTGCGGAAACCGAGGCCCGTGCCATACACATGCAAACCCGTTGCTGGCTGGCAGAAAATAAAAATAATATCGCCATCATCAGCGAAAACCGCAAACTGATGCGGCGCGTGCGCGCCATGATGGAACGCTCCGGCATTGTTATCGAAGATACCGCAGGCTGGTCTATTGCCACCACCAGCGCAGCAGCATGTCTTGAGCGCTGGCTGCAATGCATCGAGCAGGATTTTGCCTGGCAACCCCTGCTGGATTTATTAAAATCGCCGTTTTTTTGCGAAGAAACTCTGCGTAACGCGCATTTAAAAAACGTGTTTCGATTGCAACAGGATATTATTGTTTACGAGCGCATTACCGCCGGTATCGAACGCTACAAAAAAGCCTTGCAACATCGTCATGCGCGCTTACCAGACTGGCATCCTGAAACCCACGCAACGCTGCAACAACTAATGGATAAACTGGCGCTGGCCAGTGCCAGCCTTCGTAAAATTTATCTGTCTAAAAAAGACCTGAGTGCCAGCGATCATGTTGATGCCCTGCTGGCCAGTTTTGATTCATTAGGCATTACTGCCCAGCTGGCTACGGATGCCGCCGGTATGATTGTGTTACAGGAACTGCACAAAATAAAACTGGCGGCCACTCACATTCCATGCAAAATGAACTGGCAGGATTTTCGTACCTGGCTAGGAGCTACGCTGGAACAGCAACCCTTTACACCCAAGAGCAAACCCTCAACAGTACATTTGCTCAATCTTAAACAGGCGGAATATTGTGAATTTGATGCCGTCATTATCGCCTCCGCCAATGCCGATTCCTTACCCGGCAGACCTGTTCAAACGCCCTATTTCAATCAGACTGTACGCCGTGCTCTGGGATTAAAAACCTGGACAGAAGACAAGGCAGAAAATTTTCTGCGGTTCAAACATCTGTTGCAGGCCGGTACACAAACACTCATTAGCTATCAGTTCGAACAGGAAGGAGAATGGTTGCAACCCTCTGCCTGGCTGCAAAGCATGGAAGATTATGCACAACATGTACTCGGCGTAAGCCTGCGTAATACAAGTTTGAATGCCCTGCTGCAACATGAAGAAAAGATCCTCACCAGCACACAAAAAACAACTCAACCACAAACCCGTTCTTCGCCCGGCATACCTGCCGATTTGCAACCGCAACGCTGGTCGGTGAGCAGTTATCAACGCATGGTTGACTGCCCGTACAAATTTTTTGCAGCCGATGTGTTGTCACTTAAAGCAGAAGAAGAAATCACCCGTGAACTGCAACGATCCGAGTACGGCGAAAAACTTCACGAAACCCTGCGCGCTTTTTTTGAACAGCGCCCGCAACTGCCGCCACCTTTCGGCGAACAGGTAACACCTGACAACCGACAACAGGCTATTGACCATTTAAACGCCATCGCCCAGCAGGTTTTTGCGCGAAACATGGAAAACAATGTGCAGCACAAAGGCTGGTTGCAACAATGGTCGGCAACGGCTGATACGTTTATCGACTGGTTAATAATGCGTCAGCAGGCATGGCGCTTCGACCAGGCAGAAATCAGTGCCCGACATGAAATTGACGACGCTACACAGTTGCATGGCCGGCTCGATCTGATAGAAAAAAACAACACAGGCCTGGCCATCATTGATTACAAAAGCGGTCACTCGCCCAGCCAGCAAACCGTTAATGATGGCGAAAATGTGCAGTTAACCAGTTATGCCCTGCTAATGGATAATGTTAAACAGGTGGCTTTCCTGAAACTGGATAAAAAGAAAACCGCTTTCAGTGCACAGGTGAGTGATGAAGAACTGGAAAACCTCACAGCCATGAACTTATTGCGCTTACGCACGCTCACTCGGGACATTCAAAACGGTCAGTGCCTGACGGCCTGGGGCGACGCATCAACATGTCGTTTTTGTGACATGGCGGGCGTATGCCGCAAACAAATATGGGAATCAGTTAGTGAATGATTTTGCTGGTATAGAAATAGATATGACGCAGAGCATCAGAGACACAGAGGATGCGAAGTTAAATGTGGGAGCGGACCATGCCCGCGACAGGATTAAACCTGAAAACTGACATCACCATAGCCTGATTAACCCGGATCAATCTCCAGACCGCAACATACTGCACTGCGTAAACCAGGTAAAACGGTGGATGCGCTGCGCTTATCCACCCTACATACTGGATTTTTGACGCAGAGCATCAGAGACACAGAGAAAACCCGGGGCATTTTATGTTGAAAAGATTATCCTCTGCGCCTCCGCGCCTCTGCGTCGAAATCTTTTCCTTTTCCGGCAATTGATGAATTTCAGTCTACCTGCCGCACATCGGGCAGTACATCGCTACGTAAAAAACGTTTTATAGCCTTGAACACCTGCACTCGTTGTTTCGCGGCACGCTTCGTTAGTGATTTTTTAATATCCTGAAGCACGTGATGAACATCCACTGACATTAAACCGGCTTCTGTCATTTGATTCCTGATAGCCGCAATCATGGATTTCTGTACACACAAATCCTGATTCACACCCAGCACCTCTTGCAGTTTTTTCAACTCGGGTATCAGTACGGCATAAACCGGACCAGAATCGGTGAAAAGAAAATAATCCAGCAAATACCGCAGGCGCTTGCTGATGATACGCAATTTATGCAGCTTAGCATCCGAGCTGGAATGCCTGATGTTACCAAGACGTTTAACGAATTTTATAATAACAGGTTTTAACGTCATGCTTGCCAGTAAAGACAGCGGCGACTTTGCGTTTTGCATACGCGTAACCGCCGGTTGCCGTGACAGATAATCGCGCCAGTTATCTTTAAATTCTACATACTGCTGCCCGGATAACGTCGTCATTACCTCACTTCTTGCTTTATTACTTTGCTGAAGCAGGTAGTCATAAACCAGTTGATACCCCGCATCATTTTCAATAGCGTATTCCTGCCAGTGCTGCAACATCACATCCAGGTCCCGGCATGGGCCTGTCATTTCACTCAATTCACACAATCTGGCGGTAAATCGCCTGACATCGGCTGCCGGGAACACGTCGGCTATACGCGACAAAATAATTCGGCTGCGACGTACCGCTACCCGAAAGTCATGTAAACATTCC
>JACPVK010000017.1 GCA_016191795.1 Gammaproteobacteria bacterium | reverse complement strand
GCTGGTGTTTGCTTTGTTGGGTTTGCTGCATCTGATTCTTTGAGCGCTGGCAGCCGAGTTCGCCCGGTGATGGTGTGGCCGAGCTTTTAATTTGTTGCCGAATATGCTGTAGCAATTCGGCTTCGCGGTTTAACTCGGCGTCAGCGGATAATTTTATTGCTATCGCTTTGCGCTGGTTTTCATCCAGGCTGTTATTCACATACCAGGGCAGGTCTAGTTGTTCATCAGTGCTCATACATTCAGTTCCGGGTCAGCTTTGGAAAGGCAGTTTTTCAGCGCCAGTTTGGCGTGAAAAACGCGGGTTTTTACAGTGCCTTCCGGGCATTGGGCGATGCTGGCTATTTCCTGATAGGGCAGATCCTCAAAAAATGCCAGATGTAATACTTCGCGATGTGTCGGGCTCAGGCCTTGCAGGCAGCGTTGTATCAAATCGGCATCCTGCGCAGCACTCAGCACCCGTTCCATCGTCAGGGCGTTATCAGTTAAGTGGCTGGCGTGGTCTTCGATGTCGTCGTGATTCTGGCTATGACCGCGCTTACGCAAACGGTCGTATACCTTGTGATGGGTGATGCCCAGCAGCCAGGTGGAGACTTTCGAGCGGCCCTCAAACCGGCCGGCATGTTTCCACACTTCCATCATCACCTCGTTCAGTGTGTCGGCGGCATCGAAGGAATCGTTCAATCGGCTTAGCGCAAAATGATAAACCCGTGATTCAAACATTTCATAAAATGCCTTGAGCGCCGGTTGTTTGCCGGCGTTGATTTGCTGTAGCAGGTCGATGGCTTGTTGTTCGTTGGCGTCTATCATTTTATGTGGGAGCGGTCCATGCGGAGATTATTAATAGAAAAAGAAATCGCAAATGCGCCGCTCCTGCGCATCCTTTCGCTTGCGGCATTTGCACATCCATGTGCATCACGCAAATAAAAGCATTTAATATTTCTTTTCATTAGCGTGTATTTGCGGTCCTCTGCCTATATTCGGGTTTCATTGCTGTTAAAAGAGCGCTAATTGTGGGTCGGCCTTCAGGCTGACGTTTTTTCGTGTGTCATGCACAAGCGTTGGCCTGAAGGCCAACCCACAAATTTCTATGGAATACGAATTTCACGTAATGCACTGGTCGATAAAATTTGGCCCTTGTTGCCAATGGCAATAATGCGCCAGTAATACGTGGTGTTGGGTCGCAACTTGCTGCGCGATAATTCGCCCAGCGTTAATGCATTCCGTTTCGCCGGTACCATCATGCCGCTGTCCGGTGCGCGTTTGGCGATGGCGGCGTCATCGGGTTTTAAGCCGGTCTGTTCCGGTAAAAATAATTCCAGCTGATACGCGTGTGCGCCTTTGACCGCTTGCCATTCAAAGCGTGTGTCGGTTGCCAGCAGGGCGTTTTCAGCTGGTTTATTAATACGCACTGGTGGCAGTGTTGGTAAGGTTGAGGTATCACCTTGCGAGTTGACAGAATATTGCAGTATTGGCGCCGTGAAAGTAAGTGCGGGTTGCATGACACGCAAACGCAAAATATGCAGTCCCTGTTTTTGCGTTGGCAGTGTCGGTGATTGCAAATACACACGACCACCAGCCACCAGAAACTGGCGTACCGGCTGCATTGGTACAAACACCGGCTGACCCATGGTGCTCACCGGCTCGGCGATTTCCCACATGGCATCGAACAAACCGGAACCGGTGTAACTGATATCCGCTACGGCCATGATGTGGGTATCGGGTTGTATGATTTTGATAGACGTGTTGTCGGAAAAACGTAACGCAACACGGCTTATATTAAGAACAGCATCGGGATTGGCAACGGGGAAGGCCAGATTAATTTGCACAAATTCGGGCGTAGTGTAGCCTTCGGCACCGGCGAGGAAATCCCGCGAATAATATATTGTGGTCAGGTTATTGGTTTGGGCATAACTCAGCACGGCAGCCGGAATAGTGAAAGATTCCGGTACAGCAAAGGTGCCGGACGTCAGACTGGGTACGCTAATAGAAATACCGCCGGTGGCAAATGCGGTTGCAGGTATTTGGGTTGCACCGACAGGTGTAACGGAAGTGTCCAGGCTGTATACGCCATTGGGAGAAGTGGCTGTACCACCACCGTTGCCTGTGGTGGTGATGCTCCAGTTCACGCTAATAAAAGTGCTGGAACCCACCGTGTAAGTGGTAGCGGTGGGCGATACCGTCATGCTCGCTGCATGGATACCAGGCGTTACCAAAAGGCATGATAAACCAGCAATCAAGTGTAATATTTTTCTCATGTTATCTATCCTTTTGCTTACTGCGCCGAACTAATCGGCAATTTCATCGCCAGGCTCAAAAACACCTGATAGCTTTCCTGGTCATTAACAGGCGTGATGGCATCTTCCAGTTTTTGCCAGCTGCCACTCAATATCACGTCAAAACCCGGGTGTTTGTTTTTCGGCAAAATCCAGTTCCAGGTGAGTTGCAGGGCGACGGTGCTGGTGGTGCTGTCTTGCGGCAGGGTGGAATTACTTTCAGTTTGTGCCTGGTTAAACATCAGGCTGCCATTCCATGCGTCCTGCATTAAAAACTGACTGCTGAGACTGACAATTCGGGTATCGGATTCGCTGCCATCAAATGAGAACTGCGTAGTTTGTTGTTGTAACGAGGGCATCACGCTGATGTGTTCACCAATTCGAAAATTGGCATTAATGCCGCGGTTGTAGGTGAGCTGTTCGAGCACATTAATGTGATCGACCTGTTCGCTTTCGCCGTACAGCCAGCCCCAGTTCCAGGTGTTGTAACTGAAGTTGTTGCTGACCTGGGTAATGTCGGTGTCCAGATCCATATCCTGATAAATATTCGGGACGGCTTCCTCGATTTGATCCTGGGTCATGCCGCGCCATTGCAGACTGAGGGATGGAATACCCAGCCAGTTAACCCAGCTGTTTTCATCGGGCGAGCGGTTAAACACATAGTTCAACAATGCCTGGTTGACGCGAGTTTCGATAACCGGAAGCGTTGCATTATTGTTAACGTTGTTGGTTTCTATGGCCGTTGAAAGTTGCGCACTGATACCGGACCAGTCGGTATTAAAAAATAAACGGCTGAGTTTTTTATCCGAAGGCAGTGTGGGATTGGCAAGACTGGCGAAATAAGTATCCACCTGGCTGGCTTCGATACCGGTGTTCCAGAAAAAAGTTTGTCCGGGTACGGCAAACGGTGTCCAGGTGGTGAGCAGCGACATGGCGTTGTTGTTTTCGTCGGTAATGTCGGTAGCCAGTGGATCGGTGTAATCAATGCTGACTTTCGATGCCGCCACTTCACCGCGTACCCGCAGGCGACGATCCATGATTGTGGAGTCTGCCACCAGCGACATGGCGTCGCCGGTCTGGTTATTAATATTGGAACCAACCGTGGCACCGGAGAGTGTTTGTTCGCCGGTTAAATAAGTGGCCGATACATATAATGCTTCGGGGTTTTGCAGGGGCTGGGTTTCCCAGGTTACGCCACTGACGCGATTGGCGGAATCGGAAAGCCCCAGGCCCTGACGAAAGCCGAGAACAACATCGGGCCGCATGACGAAACCGGTGGCCGCGCTGTTGAGTGCATCGAAGCGAGTGCTGGCCGACAAACCGCGGCGGTTGAAGCCTTCCATAATCAGGCTGGTTTGTGACAGGGTGTGGTGCCCCAGATTCATCTGGTTGTCTGCCTTGCGGCCGCTGATCAGATAACTGCCCAGGTCCAGATCGTGTTCGGGGCGTTGAATTTCCGAGTTATAAAGCAGGTCCATCTGGCCGCTAACTTCCCAGTCATCGTCGGCTACACGTCCCTGAAAAATGGCGCTGCCCTGGCCGGTAAATTCATTGGGTTCGGGAGGTGTCAGGTTTTTATCGTCGATGCGTTGACTGGCAATCAGGTTAATGCTGGCGGCGTAATCCACTTCACGAAAGGCGCTGCTACGACGAACCTGAAATTCCCAGTAGGCTTTTTCGTTAATGCTGCCATCTGCGGTGTATTCCACCAGACGTAATGTGTGCGTGCCCCAGGGCATAGGCTGGAGCGGTGTTAATTCGGCGTAATCGCCATTGCGTGACACCATGGCAGTCACATCAATGTTATCGAGTTCAAGCGCCAGGGTTTGGAGTACTTCGATGGGAAGTTTGGCGGGTAATTTGATACGCAGCATTTCCATTGGATCGCGGTATTCACCCTGTGCCGGGGCTTCCAGTGTGGGTG
>JACPVK010000036.1 GCA_016191795.1 Gammaproteobacteria bacterium | reverse complement strand
CAGTACAGCGATGCCTTCGAAATGGTACGGGCCAGTACCGGCGTGGTCTATCGCAAAAAAGCGTATTAACAATGTGCCAGGCACATTGTTAATACAGTAGCAAGATCAAAGGTTAAAGTAGCAAGGAAACGCATATTGGCTGTTCCTTGCTACTTGAAACTTGCCGCTTGCTACTTTTAAAGAGGCAATTCTTGCCGCCTTATTTGCCGCTTCCTGAATCTACCTCTCATAACGCCTTGTCTTGCGTTTGCTTTTCCTTGCTACTTTAACCTTTAACCTTGCTACTTGATTATTGGCACACAGCTTGCCTTGTTATCGGCAAGGAGACAAAGCCATGGCACTCAACATCGATAAAGCACTGGGCGTACATCAGGATGCATTGCTTCTGTTTGAACGTCGTACCCAGTTGCTCGCAGAAAACATCGCCAATGCGGATACGCCAAATTACAAGTCGCGTGATATTGACTTTAATCGCGTGCTCAACGGTGAAGTCAGCAAGCAGGTGACTTTGCAGGCCAGCCAGCCTGCACATATAAGTCTGACGCAAAGTGCGCTCGATGCCAGTATTGAATACCGCGTGCCTGATCAAAGTTCTGCTGATGGCAGTACTGTCAATATGGAACAGGAGCAGGCAGCCTTTGCTGATAACACAGTACGTTATCAAACCACACTGACAATTTTAACTCGCCGTCTGGGTGGTATCGCCAACGCATTTAGAGGTGAATAACCATGAGTGTATTCAAAATTTTTGATGTCACCGGTGCCGGCATGAACGCGCAAATGCTGCGTTTGAATACGGTTGCCAGCAATCTTGCCAATAGCGAAACCATGGCGGGTAGACCGGAAGATGTTTACAAATCACGTCACCCGGTTTTTGAAAGTGTCTTCAATGAATTAACCGGTGATCAGGGCACAGTAGGTGTGCGGGTAAAAGAAATTATAGAAAGTGATGCGGCACCGATTGCACATTATATGCCGCAGCATCCGCAAGCCAATGCCGAAGGTTATGTTTACAGTCCGGGTATTAATGCGGTTGAACAAATGGCCGACATGATTGCGGCATCACGCAGTTATCAAAGCAATGTTGAAGTGATGACAACCAGCAAGGAATTGCTGTTACGTACCTTACAACTGGGCAGGGGATAATCGATGGCTATTAATGCTTATTCAGATATTGGTCTGGCGACAGCACAGAGTGCTGCGAATCAGGCAAACAAAGACAAAAAATCGCTGGGTCAGGATGAGTTTCTTGAATTGATGACCACACAGTTACGTAATCAGGATCCCATGGAGCCCATGGATAACGGCGAGTTCCTGGCACAGATTGCCCAGTTTGGTACCGTCAATGGTGTCAATGAATTATTAGTTTCGTTTCAGGATCTCGCTGCCAATTTGCAATCCAGTCAGGCATTGCAGGCATCCAATCTTATTGGTCACCAGGTGCTGGTCGAGCATGACGAAGGTTATTTGTCAGCTACCGGCATGGTGCAGGGCGCGGCTGATTTAGGTAGCAGCGCGGATGTGGCCGTGAATATTTATGATCTTAGTGGTCAGGTTGTTAATCGAATTGAGCTGGGTGCTCAATCACCGGGCCTGGTGCCATTTATATGGGATGGCACAACATTTGGTGGTGAGCGTGCTGCAGCGGGGCGTTATCGTATTGAAGTGGAAGCTACACGTTTTGGTGAAAGCGAATCCATTACACCCATGGTTGCATCCACTGTTACCAGTCTTACTCTCGGTGGTATCGGCCGGGAAATGCAAGTAGAGCTGGAGAATCTGGGTCAGATTCCTTTCAGTCAAATTAATCAAATTCTGTAAAGCGACAATTCAGGAGTACAAACATGTCATTCAATATTTCGCTCAGTGGCTTGAATGCAGCATCAAACGATTTATCTGTAACCAGTAACGATATTGCCAACGTTGGCACCATTGGTTACAAGGAGTCGCGAGCTGAATTTGCAGATATTTATGCAGCCTCTCCACTTGGAACAACTGCCAATGCGATTGGTGCCGGTGTAAAACTGGCAAATGTCGCGCAGCAGTTTGGACAGGGTAATTTACAATTCACACAGAACACGCTGGATATAGCAGTGAGTGGTGAAGGTTTTTTTGTGTTGCGTCCAAATCAGACTAGTAACGACACAATTTATACACGAGCTGGCGCTTTTAATGTTGATCAAACAGGCACTATCGCCAACAGTGCAGGACATATTTTGCAAGTGTTTCCCGTCGATGTGCTGGGCAATGTAACTACCACCAGTTTAACTGGCACTATTCCTCTAACAGTACCCAATACTATCGGTATTCCGCAGGCTACTACGCAAGTTGATTTAAATCTGAATTTTCCTGCTGCCATCACGCCGGCATTGAATGTGAACACTGCTTTCCCCGGTGCACCGGTTTATGGACCGGCGCCTGCCGGCACGCTGGATCGTGAACTGGAATTAAATCCGGCCAGCCCTGATCCGGCGACCTATCACACAGCTACTTCTGCAACCGTATTTGATTCACAAGGTAACTCGCACATTATGACGATGTATTTTGTGATGACGGATGATATCAGCAATCGTTGGGAAGTTCGTTCAACCCTCGATGGCACACCCATGACTGTAGGTGGCGCCGGTGTGTTCGGGCCGGCTGTTCTGGATTTTGATGCCAATGGTGTGCTTGATATCACTACCTCAACTAACGGTGGTGCTATTCCTTATGACGCCTTTGCATTAACCAATGGTGCTGCACCCTTGACCATTGCAGTTGATTTTACCAATCAGGGCAATACGCTGACTCAGGAATCACAAGGCGCTTTTACCGTGCAATCATTAAGTCAGGACGGTTATTCAACAGGCCGCCT
>JACPVK010000014.1 GCA_016191795.1 Gammaproteobacteria bacterium | reverse complement strand
CCCCGGAAAGTTTTGCTGCACTATCGCAGCAGGTGAAATTACTCTTGCGCTATGTGCGCCAGCGAACGTCAGAACCGGTGCACAAAGCGCATCCTCGGCGCTATATCCACTCTAATCCGAGGAAAAATCATGACCATGGGCACTCTGTTATTGATTGTTCTAATTCTGTTGTTGATCGGCGCCATACCCACCTGGCCACACAGCAAAAGCTGGGGTTACGGACCGAGTAGCGGTCTGGGTCTGGTGGTGATAGTCATTATCGTGCTGTTGTTCATGGGGCAGCTATGATGCGTTGCGTTTTGCGTTCAAACAGGTCGGTACAAGATCTATTGAGTGTTCGGTTGCGTAGCAATGTGGTGCTGGATGCGGATATGAATCGGTTTGGCTCAGTGAAACTGATTGAACATTCGACGCAGAAAACTGAGCCGGCCGCAGTCGGCGATCTTGTTGCAACACACAAAGATTCGCGCTTTGCTGCGACTTCGAAATTTCTCAAAACCTGATTCTGCCGGTGGCGGCCGACAAACGACTGTCAGGCACGTTAATCATGCCCGCGACAAAACTATAAAAGGATGAGTCCGCAAATGAACGCAAATAAGGCAAAAGCTTTTGTTTTCATTTGCGTGATGCACATGGATGTGCGAATGTCGCAGGCGTAATTTTGTAGGGTGGGCAATGCCCACCCTACGTTCGCTTTGGTCTTAAGTAAGTGCCATTCGAGTCCGACTCCTTGATACTGATCCGTTGTCCAGTTTATTGTTTTGCTTGTGGCAAATGAATCATGATATTCAATTGATCAACTACTTCAGCCCAGTCAGCATCTTCATCTTTTGCCTGCTTTAAAAAAGATGATTGAGACAAGCTCCAGAAATTTGCTTTGTGCAGCTCAACAGCGCCTGATAACGGGGCATTATTTTTTATAAAATTATGAATTTCCCTGTCTGTGCTACCCAAACCTAATTGTTCAAACAGACAAGCTAAAGAATGAGTATGGGTTTCCATTATTACCTCTTGTCGCATTGATATTTAAACTGGATATTTTCTTTGGTGCAATAAGAATTGCGCCCTGCGCTTGCTGATATTAATTCTAGCAGCTTGTTGAAAAACACCCAAACGGGATAGAAAAGATCTGACGCAAAGACGCAAAGACGCAAAGTATAAAAAGTCAGGCAGGAGGATACAGGCATGGCGACAACAGACCATAAACGCGCTTCGGTTGCGTATGGCATCTGTTTTTGCCCTGTATTTGACTTTCTTTTCGCCTTCGCGTCTTTGCGTCAAATCTTTTGATTTTAGGTTTTTCAACAGGCTGCTAGATTTAGATATATTGAATTACCTTGTACCCGATTACCGACACCGATCTGATCGAAATGCTATTTATTTAATAGCATTGCGGTTAGCGCCGCTTCGATTTCATTAATGGGATGGCCGGTAAGATCCTTGTCGATCTCATCGACGATGCGTTTCGCGACTTCCTTGTGATAGTGTTTGCGCAGCTCGCCCAGCGTGCGTGGCGGCGCGACAACAACGAGCGTCTCAAAGTCACCGTCCAGCGCGCGTGCACGCAAAAGATCGGCGGCATCGGCAGCAAAGTGGTCCTCCTCGATCTGGTGGAAATCGGTTTCCTCCATGGCGCTGCGGCGGTTGCCAACGCTGGCAACACTGCGCCCCTGCGCAGCGCTCGCCTGATCGCGGTTGGCGGGGTTGTCCTGTTCGTAATGCGCCTCAATGCGGAGATTCATTTTGATGGTATTGCCGTGATTGCGCAGGAACAGCATTTTGCGGCCATCGGCGACCAGCACCAGGGTGTTGTTGGGTAAGTTCATGGGAGTGTTACTGTTGGTTTGATTTGAAAATAAAGATATCAAGGATAAGAACACGCATTGCATCAGCCACTGTACCTCGGGTGGAGGCCCTTCTGTCAAAACAAATTATCGTAATACTTGCCTGACAGATACTGTGCGCCACCTGACAATGCAGGTGTGAGATGAGACTGTGCAACTTGATTAACATTTACAGGTTTGAACCTGAAAAATTCGCAACACTTACGCGTATTTTTCAGGTTCATTTTTCAGGGATCCGGCTTCTGTAGTCTGCCGGTTATTAGCGGCAACCTGTGATAACCAGCGAGGGTTATTGCATGCGAGCCATATGGCTCATATGCATTTTGTCGAGCGTCGTTTGCTGGTCAGGCGTGAGGGTGGCATAGAACACTTTGATGGCATCTGACATGGTGGCCATGCCCTGTGCCCGGTCTTTCATCATATCCGCCATTTTTGCCATGTGTTCTGGCGCGGTTTTCGGCATCGACTGTGTGCCGCTCTTCATCTCGTCCCGCATGGCTGCCATTTTTTTGGCTTGTTCATTGACCTGTCTGGAAAAGGTCTGCCAGGCGGGTTGTTGCGCCTGGGTGAGATTCAGTTTGGCATTCAACTCGCTCAGGTGTTTGGTTGAGGCAGCAACCGGATCCATTTTCATGTCACCGGACATCATGCCCATGCCGCCGGAGTCCATTGCAGATTTATTCGAGTTCATTTTCGGGCTGTATTCCGTGGCGGTTGCGAGGTTCGCTGCCAGCAGTGTAGCAAGCAGGCCCAGTGTCAATTTGGTAGGTAATTTCATTTTAGTATCCTTAAAGTGGTCTGGATGGTTTGGGTTACAGTATGGCGCTAGTCGGTTAGCAGCGTTACGTGTGCTATCCGTTTTGCAGTTAGTCATCTGGATGGTCGCGCCTGCCATCAATTTGCGTCAGTAGATCAAGACACGCTCCATGATTATTTGGTGGTTTTGACCAGAACGCTTTTCACGTTCAGTACACCATCAACTGCCGATGCGACCTGTATTGCCTGATCAATTTGCCATTGTGATTCCACGAATCCGGCCAATTGCACGGTGCCGTCGAAAGTTTCAACACTGATGTCCAATGAGTTGATATCTTTTGCAGTCAGTAGTGCCGATTTAACCTTGGTCGTAATGACTGAATCGGAAACCACATCACGACTCGTTCGCTGATTGTGACCGGTCTGTTCGGCCTTATCCGTCTTATAGCCTTGATCCGTTTTATCGGATCCATAGCTTGCGCAACCTGTGCCAAGAATTGTGCTGCTGGCAACAACAACTGCGATTAATAGTGTTTTCATTTTATTTCCCGAAGATTGAGTGGCGTGCGAATTTGCATGTCGCAAGCCTGATGCATGCTTGCGTGTGGGTCTGTGCGCTTGCACGCTTAAATATCTGTATTGAAGTAAACAAGTCTGGTCAGCATGCCAGGTACAGGTGTCCTGTATATTTTATTATGTGCGCTTTCGTACATTAATGGGTGTAGTGATTGAAGTAGGATCCCGGTTGCGTTGTGCCCGCATAAATTGTTATTTACCAAACCAATACGGATACCTGATAAATTCATGACTCAGTTAAATGACAATCACCTGCTTGCCGTCCTGCCACAAAACATTCTGAATCGCCTGTTACCGGATTTGAAACTGATAGATATGCCGCTGGGCAAAGTGATCTATGAGCCCGGCGTGCAACTGCAGCATATTTATTTCCCCGTTACCGGCTGTATTGTTTCAATGCTGTACGTGATGCAGAACGGCTCTGCGGCGGAAATTGCCGTGGTGGGTAATGAAGGCATGGTCGGCATTGCGCTGTTCATGGGTGGTGACACCACACCCAGCCGTGCGCTGGTGCAAAGTGCTGGCCAGGCGTATCAGCTGAGTGGCACTGCATTGATACGGGAATTTGAAAACCACACCGAACTGCAGCATTTGTTATTGCGTTTTACCCAGGCGCTGATCACGCAAATGTCGCAAACCGCCGTGTGCAATCGTCATCATACTGTGGAGCAGCAACTGTGTCGCTGGTTGCTTCTGAGCCTGGATCGCCTGGCCGATAATCGCCTCACCATGACGCAGGAACTGATCGCCAATATGCTGGGTGTGCGTCGCGAAGGTGTGACTGAAGCGGCGGGCAGGTTGCAAGCCCGTGGTTTGATTCAATACAGCCGGGGCCGCATTACGATTCTCGACCGGGCGGGACTGGAAGCGCAGGTCTGCGAATGTTATGCGGTGGTGAAAAAAGAATATGATCGCCTGCTGCCACCTGATCCGGTCGTGTTGCAGCAGCCAGAGCTGCAGGAGAAAACGCTCCCGTAAAAACCTGGAGTACTAGCCAGAATATTTCATAAAAAAAATGATCGCAATGCTGCATCGAATGCGAAAGCATGGAAGAACAGGGGGATTTTAGACCCGGTTTCTCAAATGATACTGAGCCACCTCTACGGATCATTGACACAGAGACGCAGAGACGCAGAGGTGTTCAAATTCTTAATCTCTCTGTGTCTCTGTGCCTCTGTGTCAAGGCTTTTGCAGTATCCTCTGGCAAAGAAAGAAATCCAGATTTTGGTGAAATATTCAGGCCAGGGAATCTCTTAACAAGTTATGTACGGTCGCTTTGCGGCCAGACATCCATCGCAGCGAAGCAAAACCTGGCAATAGTCCGGGCTATTCCCTGCCCACGTTTTTAGATGTGGGCGCCTTGCGCTGAAAAATTCTGTCTCGCAAATCAGCTCGCCCAAACTTGTTCAGAGGCTCCCTGGTTTTCCGGCTCGTCAAGATACTGACTTTCAAATACGGGCAGGCATCGGGCTTGTCCTGACGGTACTGTACATCGGACAGCAAACGGCCGTTT
>JACPVK010000013.1 GCA_016191795.1 Gammaproteobacteria bacterium | reverse complement strand
TCTTATGCCGCGGCACACAAACTGGGCATTGCCGGCAGTGGCACTGCACCTGTGGAAATACGCACGATTGATACCAGTGGACTTGATTTGAATACCACAACGGTGGTGTTGCCTCCGGCAGAAAATAACAATGGCCAAATTCATGTGCAGGTGGCTGCCATGGGTAGTGAACAGGCGGCAGAAGATCTTGCTTCCAGTTTGCGTTCCAAACAGTTCAACAGCGTAAGAATTTTTATGACCAGAGATAATGGCAGGAATTTTTATCGCGTACGAATCGGCCCCATTCCCAATACTGATCTGGCTTACCAGGTATTGGCAGAATTGAAGAATATTGGTATGGGTGAAGCAAAAGTAGTACTGGATTGATTTCATTTAATACATTGTCATGTTAAATCAGGCCTGAATGCAGGCCATAATTTAAATACTGGAGAGTCTCGTTAATATGAAAAAAGTAGTTACCTTATTTTGGCTGGTATGCTTCTTGATGGCTTCATCTGTCTCGGCAGCTATTGCACCTGTGCCCGCCCCGCCTGCATTGGCAGCTAACAGTTATATCCTGATGGATTTCAATAGCGGCCGGATCCTGGCGTCAAAAGATGTGGATAAAAAAATCGAGCCTGCGAGTATCACCAAAATAATGACAGCCTATGTGGTGTATAAGGAAATTGAAGCGGGCCGTTTGTCGATGCAGAGCCAGGTTACTGTCAGTAAAAAAGCCTGGCAAATGGGCGGCTCAAAAATGTTTATTGAAGTAGGCAAACAGGTATCGGTAGATGATTTGCTTAAAGGTCTGGTTATTCAGTCGGGTAACGATGCGGCCATTGCCCTGGCCGAACACATTGGCGGAAGTGAAGACGTATTCGCCAGCTTGATGAATCAATATGCTGCCAAGCTGGGTATGAATAATACCTATTTTGTAAACAGCACGGGCTGGCCGGATTCCAGACATCTGACGACGGCACGTGATATTGCTACGCTGGCGCGCGCCACCATTGCCGAATTTCCGGATCATTACAGGCTTTATGCCGAACATGAATTTACCTGGAATAACATTACCCAGCCCAACCGCAATTTATTGTTGTATCGCGATAACACGGTAGATGGTATTAAAACCGGGCACACAGATTCGGCAGGTTATTGCCTGGTGTCATCTGCAGTGCGCGATAACATGCGGTTGATTTCTGTGGTGACGGGTACGAAAAGCGATGCGGCACGAGCAGACATCAGTCAGGCGTTACTGGGTTATGGTTATCGCTTCTATGAAAGCGATCAGATGTATGTCGCCGGTGAAGGTCTGAATAAAACCCGTGTCTGGAAGGGCAGGGAAGAAAATCTCAGTATCGGCCTGGAAGATGATTTACATATTACAGTGCCTCGTGGTCAATACAAAAAATTAAATACAGTTATGGAAGTGGCGCCGGATATTGAAGCGCCCGTGCAAAAGGGACAGCAGCTTGGCATGGTACGTGTAATGCTCGACGGCGAAGAGATCCTCTCGCGTCCGCTGGTTGCCTTGCAGACCGTTGCCGAAGGTAGTTTGTGGCAACGTGCACGCGATAATATTATTCGTTTCTTCCAGTAACTTTTCTGCATGTTCGGCTTTGATTGCCAGCACGCGAATACAGCTGTTTGGTTAACAGGCTCATGCAAATTGTTTATCTCAACGAAAAATTCCTGCCTGTAGAACAGGCGCAGGTGTCTGTTCTTGACAGGGGTTTTTTGTTTGCCGATGGTGTTTATGAAGTTATTCCGGCCTATGGTCGGCATTTATTAAGACTGGGTGATCATTTACAGCGGTTGCAAAGCAGTCTGGATGGAATACGCCTGAGTAACCCATTGAGTAATGAACGCTGGACACAGTTACTCAATGAGTTGATTTCAAAAAACGACGGTGATGACCAGTCAATTTATGTGCAGGTAACACGTGGTGCGGCGGAAAAGCGTGCGCATGCGTTTCCGGTGCCGGTTCGGCACACCGTTTTTTGTATGAGCACCCCTTTGCTACCCGTGAGCAAGCAGCAATTGCTGCAAGGCATTGCCGCCATCACGCTGGATGATATTCGCTGGCATGCCTGTCATATTAAATCGACTGCGCTGTTGGCCAATGTGCTGGCAAGCCAGCAGGCGGTTGACAAGAATGCGTCCGAAGCCATATTACTGCGCGATGGTATGGTGACGGAGGGTGCCGTCAGCAATATATTTATTGTTAGCCATGGCGTTATGCTGACGCCGCCAAAAAGTCCATTATTGTTGCCAGGTATTACACGTGATTTGATTATTGAGCTGGCGCGATCCAACGCCATGGTTTGTAAAGAGCAGGAAATCAGTGAGCATGCATTACGCGGTGCAGATGAGATCTGGATTACCAGCTCAACCCGCGAAATATTACCGGTGGTTACGCTGGATGGAAAAATAATAGCTGATGGCAAACCAGGGGCTGTCTGGCATCGCATGATTGATATCTATCAGGAATATAAAAAGCGTTTACGCAGTGGTGAGGAATCGTGAAAGCTGATAACAGTAATGATACCTTGCTTAAGTTTCCG
>JACPVK010000012.1 GCA_016191795.1 Gammaproteobacteria bacterium | reverse complement strand
TCGAACCCAATCTGGCGGATCGTTTATTCAAATCACTGGAAAAAGTGGTGCGTAAACAGGAGATGGCAAACCAGCCTGCGATTCTGGTTGTGGCACCACCGTTACGGTTGTGGATTTCACAACTGGTTAAACATGCCATTGCCGGTTTGAGTGTGTTGTCTTATAGCGAAATTCCCGATAACAAAAAAATCAGAGTCGTCGCCGCTGTTGGCGCAGATGGAGGTAATAAATGAGAGTTCAACGATTTGTAGCCGTGGATATGCGTACCGCTTTGCAAAATGTACGCACCGAGCTGGGCGCCGAGGCGGTGATTTTATCCAACCGCAAGGTCAATGGTCTGGTTGAAATTCTCGCCGCACGCGATTACGACGAAGCCCTGATTAACGAAGCCTTAACCGATGTTCGTAACCAGAAAAATCCGGACAGTGCGGCAGCCTATTATGAAAATGCGGCGCGACAGGCTATCGCCAGCGATGTGCAGGAAGAAGAAACGGTGACGATAAAAAATCCGTTTAATCAGACTGGTGGTAACCGGGTTGCTGCAGCAACATCACGCCATACATCAGCGGGTGCAACATCTGCGATGGCTATGACGCCGACTATGTCCGTGCCATTTGATCCCGGCATAAGCCAGATGCGTGAAGAATTAAAATCGTTACGCGCCATGCTCGAATCACAACATGCCTTAAGTGAATGGGGCATTATGGCCAAACAATATCCATTGCGTGTATCACTGTATCGTCGACTCACCGAGCTGGGTTTGTCGCAGGATGTTTGCAAATATTTAAGCAAGGGTCTGGATGAGCGTCATGGTGATATTGAGCAGGCGTTACAGGCGGCGTTGAAACAACTCATGCACCAGTTGCCGGTGATGGAGGATAAAATACTCGACCAGGGTGGTATTTGTGCGCTGGTTGGCCCTACCGGTGTGGGCAAAACCACGACCATTGCAAAAATTGCCGCACGTTTTGCCATGCGTCATGGACAACGTCACGTGGCGTTAATCAGTACCGATAATTATCGCATTGGTGCCCACGAACAATTACAAACCTATGGACGTTTACTGGGTGTGCCGGTGCATGTTGCCGCCAGTACCCAGGAGCTGCAGGTGTTGTTGCACAAGCTGCACGATAAAAAATTAATTCTTATCGACACTGCCGGTATGAGCCAGCGCGATATGCGCCTGGCGGAACAGTTTGCGGTGATGGGTGCGCATAAATCGGTGGTGAAATCCTATCTGGTGCTGTCGGCCAATACCCAGCTGGCGGTGCTGGATGAAGCGATTACCGCCTTCAAGCAAACCAGTCTGGCCGGCTGTATTCTCACCAAGCTGGACGAAACGGCCAGCCTGGGTGGTGTGTTCAGTGCCCTGATTCGTCATCACTTGCCGCTGGCCTGGGTCAGCAATGGCCAGCGTGTGCCGGAAGATCTGCAACCGGCGCGGTCGCGTGAGCTGATTGATCAGGCTCTGGCTCACCTCAAACGGCACCGGCAACCCAGCGATGATGAGTTCCTGGCGGTTGCGTTTAGCAATACTGTGGGCCATGCTCAGTTGTAACGAAGTAGCAAGGTTCAAGTAGCAGGTAGCAAGTAAAAGCTTTCCTTGCTACTTGTTACTTGCCACTTGCTACATTTCAAATAAAAACAACAGGTTTTTGGATTTGGCACATGAATGATCAGGCAGCAGGTTTGAGGCGCATGATGAAACAAAAACCGGTACAGGTGGTGGCGGTTGCCAGTGGCAAGGGTGGGGTCGGTAAAACCAATGTATCGGTGAATCTGTCTCTGGCGCTGGCGGCGGCGGGCAAGCAGGTCATGTTGCTCGATGCTGACCTGGGTCTGGCCAATGTCGATTTATTACTGGGCCTGCAATCAAAGTGGAATTTGTCGCATGTTATAAACGGCCAGCGCAGCCTGGAAGAAATTATTATTGATGCACCCGATGGCCTGAAAATCATTCCCGCGGCCTCCGGAACACAAATGATGTCGGAACTCACGGCCAGTCAGCACGCTGGTATTATTCGTGCCTTCAGTGAGCTGCATACACCGGTTGATGTGCTGGTGATCGATGCCGCCGCCGGCATTGCCGACAGTGTGATCAGTTTTACCCGTGCCTCCCACGAAGTGATAGTGGTGGTGTGCAACGAGCCGACATCCCTCACCGATGCCTATGCTCTCATTAAAGTGTTAAGCGAGGACCATGGCGTCAAGCGTTTTAATATTCTCGCCAACATGACCCGCACGCCAACTGAAGGCAGCACCCTGTTTACCAAGCTGACGCGGGTCACGGACCATTATCTGGATGTCACCCTGGATTATTTTGGTGCCATCCCCTATGACGAATACCTGGTGAAAGCCGTCAAAAAGCAGCAGCCGGTATTAAAGGCCTACCCGCAGTCACCTTCAGCCCTGGCCTTTCGCAAACTGGCCGGCAAGGTGAATGACTGGCCGTTGCCCGATCAGGCCAGTGGCCAGCTGGAGTTTTTTGTAGAACGGTTAATTCAGTACAGCGCCACAGGAAGTTAACTCAAGGTATCGAACCAGTGCCCGCAGCCATGTACGCAGAAGTGCAAAAACAGCAACGCGATCAGCGCATACTCGATCACATCGGGCTGGTGAAGCGTATTGCCTACCACTTGCTGCATCGACTGCCGGCCTCCATACAGGTGGATGACCTGATACAGGCCGGGACTATCGGGTTGATGGAAGCCTCCAAACATTACGATGCCTCACAGGGTGCCAGTTTTGAAACCTACGCCGGCATTCGCATACGGGGTGCCATGCTCGACGAAGTGCGTCAGGGTGACTGGGCACCGCGTTCGGTGCATCGAAAAATGCGTCAGGTCAGCGAGGCGATACGCGAAATAGAGCATCGCACCGGGCGCGATGCCAAAGATGCCGATGTGGCGCAACAAATGGGCATCAGCCTCAATGATTATCATGACATCATGCGAGATTCGGCAGCGGCACGTGTTTTCAGTCTGGATGCCGAGGACGAAGAGCATCCTCTGCAAATTGGCAGCGACGAACGTGAGCCTTCTTCGGTATTGCAGGAAGAAGGTTTCGAGCAGGCCCTGGCCAAATGCATCGCCGATTTACCGGAGCGTGAACAACTGGTGATGTCGCTGTATTACAATGATGAGCTGAATCTGAAAGAAATAGGCCTGGTAATGGAAATCAGCGAGTCGCGGGTTTGCCAGATACATGGTCAGGCATTGATCAGAATTCGCGCAAGATTGTCCGACTGGACGCTTAAATAAGATTTACTTTCAGAGTCTGCAAATCAATCTGGCATACAACTGGAAATTGTTCGAATGTCTGCCAGAATCCTTTAAACATAAAATCATGCTGGGGATAGTACCTTGGATAAGAATATGAAAATCCTCATTGTGGACGATTTTTCCACCATGCGGCGCATCATTAAAAACCTGTTACGTGATCTGGGGTTCAATAACACGTCTGAGGCCGACGATGGCAATACCGGGCTGCCGATGCTGCAATCAGGCAATTTTGATTTTCTCGTCACCGACTGGAATATGCCCGGTATGACCGGCCTGGATCTGCTGAAAGCTGTACGTGCTGACGCCAGGTTGAAAAACTTGCCGGTGCTGATGGTGACAGCGGAAGCCAAAAAGGAACAGATCGTCATGGCGGCTCAGGCCGGTGTTAACGGTTACATTGTTAAACCTTTCACCGCCCAGACTTTGAAAGAAAAAATCGACAAGATTTTTGAACGCATCGAAGCTGGCGGTTAGGCAGCATGGAAAAAAATCTCGATAAGGCCGCCTTGCTTGCGTACACCCGGATCTTGCTTGCCCAGCTGGAAAATGATTCCACAACCGATCTGGAGTTAGGCGATACGCTGGATGATATTATGGCCTTGCGTGATTCCACGCTGTTTCTGGAACTGGGCAAAATGACCCGCGAAATTCATGAATCCATCATGAATTTTCGTCTGGACTCCCGCATTACCGATCTGGCGCATACCGATATTCCCGATGCCAAAGATCGCCTCGAATACGTTATTACCATGACTGAAAATGCCGCCAATACCGTCATGACGGTTGTCGAGCGCGGCACACCGGTGGCCGAAAAACTGATCGAACAATCGAAGCAATTAACCCAGCAATGGCAGAAGTTCCGGCGTCGCGAAATGGGGCCGGATGAACTGCGGACCATGGGCCAGGACGTGGAAAACTTTTTTGCCGAATCGTCCACCATGATGACTGAATTGCTTTCGGGTTTTACAGAAGTATTAATGGCGCAGGATTTTCAGGATCTCACCGGCCAGATTATTCGCCGGGTGATTAATCTGGTTAATGAAATCGAAGGCAATCTGGTTCAGCTGATACGTATTCAGGGTGAAAACTATGTGCGTGAAGATAAAAAAGACAAGTCAGTTGCAGCTGGCGAAACCATACTGGAAGGTCCGCAGGTTCCGGGCAGGGAATCCACTGATGTCATGCGAGGCCAGGATGATGTCGATGATCTCCTTGCCAGTCTGGGCTTCTAGGGTTTGCTAGAGAAAAATTATGGCAATCAATCTAGATGATGAAATCCTGCAGGACTTTTTGGTTGAAGCCGGCGAGATTTTAGTGCTGCTCGGCGAACAGCTGGTCGATCTGGAACAAACGCCTGATAACACCGATTTGCTCAATGCGGTGTTCCGTGGTTTCCATACTGTTAAAGGCGGTGCCGGCTTTCTGGCCATCGAGCCGATGGTGAGCGCCTGCCATGTTTGTGAAGATGTATTCAATGTGTTGCGCCAGGGTGAGCGCAAGGTTACTCCGGCATTAATGGATGCTGTGTTACAGGGCCTGGACAGCGTACAGGTCATGTTTTCACAAATCCGCGAAGGCACAGATCCAACTCCTACCGATCCCGATTTGTTGTTACGTCTCAAGCAATTTGCCAAACCCGGACAGGATGAACCCGAGGCTGTCGAAGCCGAACCGGTGGCCGATGAGGCACCGGCTGCCGCCGAACACGATGAAACCGATGACGAGTTCGATGCCCTGCTCAATGCCATGGAATCGGCACCGGCAACACCGGCTGGCAGTGATGATATTACCGATGACGAATTTGAAAACCTGCTCGATCAGATACATGGAAAGGGCAAGCATAGTGGTGTGCCAGCCAGTGCCACACCGGTAAAGCCTGCCGCTGCGTCAGCACCGGCAACGGGTGATGCCGAAGAAATCACCGACGACGAATTCGACAAATTGCTCGACGATATGCACGGCAAAGGCAAGGGACCTACCGGCGGTTCCGTTGCCGACAATCCCGCTGCGACATCAGCTGCCGCGGCTGATAGTGACGAAATCATTACCGACGAAGATTTCGACAAACTGATGGATAACCTGCACGGTGCGGGCAAGGGCCCAACCGGTGCTGCCGATAAAAAATCAACCGCCAGATCCGCGGCCAAACCGGCAACGCCTGCCGCCAAACCCGCTCCCAAACCCGCAGCCAAACCTGCACCCAAGCCAGCCGCCGCACCGGCACCCAAAGCGGCGGTGGACGATCATGCAAAAAGCCCGGCGCCGGCAGTCGAAACGTCGGTACGTGTCGATACCGAACGTCTGGACCAGATTATGAATCTGGTCGGTGAGCTGGTGCTGGTGCGTAATCGTTTGCAAACCTTGCGTGCCACCATGGGTGAAGGCCAGGTGACGCAGGCGATTGTTAATCTGGATATGGTGACATCGGATTTGCAAACCGCGGTGATGAAAACCCGCATGCAGCCGATCAAAAAAGTGTTTGGTCGTTTCCCGCGCGTGGTGCGTGATTTGTCGCGCCAGATTAATAAAGAAATCAAACTGGAAATGATGGGTGAGGAAACCGACCTCGACAAAAACCTGGTGGAAGCGCTGGCCGATCCGCTGGTGCATCTGGTGCGTAACGCCGTTGACCACGGTATTGAATTACCGGATGTACGCGAGAAGAAAGGCAAACCGCGTGAAGGTACCGTGATTTTGTCGGCACAGCAGGAAGGCGACCATATTCTGTTATCGATCGAAGATGACGGCGCCGGCATGGACCCGGTTGTGTTGCGCAAAAAAGCGGTCGAAAAAGGCATGATGGATGAAGAAAGCGCATCCCGCCTGAGTGATAAAGAAGCCTTTAACCTGATTTTCGCTGCCGGCTTTTCAACCAAGGAACAAATCACCGATATCTCCGGACGCGGTGTGGGTATGGACGTGGTGAAAACCCGTATTACCCAGTTGAACGGTGCGCTGGATATTCATTCCGAGCTCGGCAAAGGGACCTGCTTAACCATCAAGGTACCGCTGACGCTGGCGATACTGCCAACCCTGATGATTGCACTGGGCGCTCGCACATTTGCCCTGCCGCTATCCAATGTAAATGAAATTTTTGAACTGCACTCGCGCAAAACCAATGTGATTGATGGCCAGCTCACGGTGATGGTGCGTGACAAGGCAGTGCCGTTATTTTATCTGTCGAAGTGGTTGCTCAAGCCGGGCGATAAACCCAAATACGGTGAAGGCAAGGGGCAGGTGATTATTGTCAGTCTGGCCAATCGTATGGTTGGACTGGTAACCGATCACGTGGTGGGTCAGGAAGAAGTCGTGATCAAACCCCTGGGTGCCATGTTGCAGGGGCTACCCGGGCTGGCTGGTTCAACCATTACCGGTGATGGTGGTATTGCGCTGATCCTCGATGTGCAAAGTTTATTGAAGGCGCGTGCCCGGAAAGGTTACTGATGTGTCGATTACAAGTAACAGGTAGCAAGTGGCAAGTAGCAAGGAAAAGCCTTGCCTTCAGCCTTGCTGCTTGCCACTTGCTACTTGCTACTTTGTTACATTCAAGAGATTTCACATGACCATACGTGTTCTGGTCGTCGATGATTCCGGTTTTTTCCGGCGACGGCTGACAGAGATTTTAAATTCTGATCCCCAGATCGAAGTGGTGGATACAGCAGTGGATGGCAAGGATGCGCTGGCCAAGGTAACGGCCTGCAAACCCGATGTGATTACTATGGATATTGAAATGCCGGTGATGAACGGCATCGAGGCCACGCGCAAGATTATGCAGTTGCGGCCAACACCGATTCTGATGTTTTCGTCACTCACTTATGACGGAGCCCAGGCCACCCTGGACGCCCTGGAAGCCGGTGCTACAGATTTTATTCCCAAACGCTTCGATGATATTTCCAATGACAAGGACGAGGCTCGCCGAATTCTGTGTAATCGTGTGAAGTCACTGGTTCAGCCCAGTGCCTTGCGGGCACCGCCACCGCCGGTAGCCACACCCGGCGCGAGACCGGCGCCCCCGGTACTGCGTGATACAAAAAAAACACCGTCACCTGCACCCGCACCGGAAGCTGCCAGACATCCGGGCAAAAAATTTAATCCGGCCGATTACGATGTGGTGGCCATAGGCACATCCACCGGTGGACCGGTGGCCTTGCAGGCCGTGCTCACGCAATTGCCGAAAGATTTTCCTTTGCCTATTTTGCTGGTGCAGCACATGCCGGCAGCATTCACCGAAGCATTTGCCAATCGCCTGGATCAGTTGTGCCAGATCACGGTACACGAAGCCCGGGATGGTGATGCCCTGCAGCCGGGCACAGCCTTGCTGGCTCCGGGCGGAATGCAAATGCGCGCGACCAAACGTGGTGCTCGTGTTCAGCTGGCCGTGGCACCGGAAACCAATCCGGCACAAAACTACAAACCTTGTGTCGATGTCACGTTTGAATCTCTGGCTAACTCGGTGGGTGGCCGGGTGCTGGGCATCATTCTGACCGGTATGGGTGCTGATGGTCGTGAAGGCTGCAACAAACTGAAATTACGCGGCGCCACCATCTGGGCCCAGGATGAAGCCAGTTGCACGATTTACGGTATGCCGGCGGCGGTAGCAAATATTGCTGAACAAATCCTGCCTTTGGCCGATATAGGTAAAAAGCTGGCCACGAATTCCTGACATAACGAATTAATATGAAAAAACCGAATATGGATCTGTTGAGTATCATCGGCGCCATTCTGGCGCTGATTGCTATTGTGGGTGGCAATTTACTGGAAGGTGGTGAGGCCGGTCAGCTGTTTCAGTTAACCGCGTTGTTGATAGTCGGTGGCGGTACGCTGGGTGCGGCCATGATACAGACCTCGTTGCCGGTTTTTTTGCGTGCCATGCAAATGGCACGCTGGGTGTTTTTTATACCGCAGATTAATCTCGAAGCAACACTGGAAAAAGTCGTTAACTGGAGTCACATGTCACGCCGTGAAGGTTTGCTGGCTCTGGAAAATGCGTCCGAATCCGAGAGCGATTTATTTTCCAGAAAAGGTTTGCAATTGCTGGTCGACGGCAACGAGCCGGCGGTAATACGCAATGTACTGGAAACAGAAATCAGTGTAATCGAACAATTTGAATTACAGGCAGCCAAAGTGTACGACACCATGGGTGGCTACAGTCCGACTATTGGTATTCTTGGCGCGGTGATGGGCTTGATACACGTGATGAATAATCTGGCTGATCCCGGCAAGCTGGGTTCCGGTATTGCGACCGCGTTTGTTGCAACAATTTATGGCGTAGGGTTTGCCAATTTATTGTTTTTACCCATGGCCGGAAAACTCAAGGCACTGGTGCATCAACGTATCATGCAATACGAAATGCTGATGGAAGGTATAGTCAGTATTGCGGACGGTGATAATCCAAGAAATATAGAATCCCGGTTACAAAGTTATTTACATTGAACGAGTAGCAAGTAGCAAGGTGCAAGTAAAAGCTCTGCCTTGCTACTTGTTACTTGCTACATGAGGTTTCCATGCGTCGTCGTCAAATTAAAGAGGATGAAGAAAACCCGCATCGCTGGTTGGTGTCGTATGCCGATTTCATTACCTTATTGTTCGCTTTTTTTGTGGTGATGTATTCGATTTCGTCGGTGAATCAGGGTAAGTATCGTGTTTTGTCTGATTCCATGTCCGAAGCTTTTCATAAGCAATCCAATATCGATGTGCAGCCTGCACAACAACTGGGTATTTCCGTGCAGCGTGCACCGATCGCGCTGGGTCGTGAAGACAATGCCGGTTTGCGATCAATGACGGCAACCGCCGCACAAATTGAAGATCGTATGCGCAACTTTATTAAAAAAGGTCAAATTGCGGTACGTGGTAACGAGAAATGGCTGGAAGTAGAAATCAATACCAGTATTTTGTTTGATAGCGGCAGCGCCGAATTATCCCAGCCCGCCGCTGAGATCATGAACAATCTTGTCGAGGCCTTTCGTGATTCGGCTAATCCGATTTATGTTTCCGGTTACACCGATGATTTACCAATTAACACCGTAAAATTTCCGTCTAACTGGGAACTGTCGGCTGCGCGTGCCGCCAGTGTCGTGCGATTGTTTGCCGATGCCGGCATTGATCCATCACGATTAGGTGCTGTCGGTTTTGGAGCGTATCGACCTTCGGTAATTAATTTTACCGAAGCCGACCGGCAAAAAAATCGCCGGGTGATTATTCGTATGTTGTCGGGTGAAGATATGTTTGGTACTACCTCGCCGTATGCACCAAAACCAGCTGTAACCGTACCCTCCGCTAATCTGCCCGACACGATTTCACCTGTCAGCGAGCCGGCACGAGCCACACCATGAAGTCAGGCTTATGAAAATCTGGGCAATCGCCAACCAGAAGGGTGGTGTGGGCAAAACCACCACCGCTGTCAGTCTTGCCGGTGTGCTGCATAACCGGCATGCACGGGTGTTGCTGGTGGATCTGGACCCGCATGGTTCGCTGACCAGTTATTTTGGTGATGATCCCGATAATATTGAACACAGTGGATACGATCTTTTTTTGCAAACACAGGATGTGCCTGCCGTCATCCATAAAACAAAATTTGAAAATCTGGATTTCATTCCCGCGTCGTCTGCCCTGGCGACACTGGATCGCCAGCTTGGCGCCAAAGGTGGCATGGGGCTGGTCATTAAAAAAGCGCTGGAACAGGTGAGTGATGAATACGATTATGCTTTGCTGGATTGTCCGCCCATGCTGGGTTTATTAATGGTGAATGCCCTGGCTGCCTGCGAAC
>JACPVK010000039.1 GCA_016191795.1 Gammaproteobacteria bacterium | reverse complement strand
TGAGTGGGATTGGTTGCGGTTATACTGGCCTCATCGATAATACTCACCGAAGCCGGGGTTTCGTTTAAGGCCTGGCCTTCGCGGGTGCCGGTGACGGTTATTTCTTCGAGGGTGGCGGTATCGGGTGATGTTGTTTCGGCCGCGGCTGTTTGTAATAAGGTGCTGCTGCCGATAATAAGAATGGATGAAGCAATGTTGTTTAGCATGAATCCCCACAAGTCAGATTATTGTATTGGTATCTCGGGCGGGCACTGGATAATAACGGCAGTTGCGGTGGGTATGGAATGCGACAAATTGTCGCGGTACCGAAAAAATTAGACACCTGATCCAGATCAAGGCGGCTAGTTAATTTTGTATTTGTGTTGTTGTTTAACCAGGCTCTTACAAAAAAATAATTATGAACAAATAAAAAGCGTCAGCCTGAAGGCCGACCCACAAGTAAGCGATTTTTATGTGGGTCAGCCTTCAGGCTGACGCTTTTAACAAAATGGTTAGACGAACATCTGGTTTGTACTCATTAACATTAAATTTGACATAACGCTGATTTCATAAACATGACACAACCTGATACCCCATCCACATTCGATGCAACCGAATTTCTGAAACACGCATCCACACACCCCGGTGTGTATCGCATGTTTGATGCCTCAGGCGTCATACTTTATGTTGGCAAGGCGAAAAATCTCAAAAAACGCCTGGCCAGTTATTTTCGCGCTACCGGTTTAACACCTAAAACCCAATCGTTAGTCAGCCAGATTCAGCAAATAGAAATCACGATTACACACACCGAAAGCGAAGCCCTGTTGCTGGAGAGCAATCTCATCAAGGAACATCGGCCGCGCTACAACATTTTATTGCGTGATGATAAAAGTTATCCCTATATATTTGTGTCGGACAAACAGCCTTTCCCGCGCATTGTGGTGCATCGCGGCACACGCAATCTGCCGGGCAAATATCTCGGCCCATACCCCAATGCCGGGGCGGTTCGCGAAACGCTGCACTTTATTCATAAATTATTTCGTATCCGCCAGTGTGAAGACAGTTATTTCAATAATCGCTCGCGCCCGTGTTTGCAATACCAGATTAAACGCTGCACTGCGCCGTGCGTGGGTTACATTGATGAGCAGCATTACCGTGCCGATATCAACCGTGCCCTGTTATTTCTCGAAGGAAAGAATACGCAATTGATTGATGACATGGTGCAGCAAATGGAACAGGCATCCGGCAAACTGGATTTTGAAAAAGCTGCCGAATACCGCGACCAGATTCGCACGCTGCAAAAAGTACTGGAGAAACAGTACATCAGCGGTGATAGTCGTGATATCGATGTGATTGCCTGCGCGTCCGATGCCGGCCAGGCCTGTGTGCAGGTGTTTATGATTCGCGACGGCCGTAACCTGGGTAACCGGGGTTATTTTCCGCAATTGCCGGAAGCCACCGCCGAAGCAGAAGTTTTATCTGCGTTTTTGTCACAATATTATTTACAGCACGACATACCCGACGAAATTTTATTAAGCCACGCACCGGAAGAACTGCCACTACTGGAAAGTGTGTTAAGTGAGCAGGCCAAACATAAAATAAAAATCAGCACCAATGTGCGCGGTGATCGCACACGCTGGTTACAAATGGCCGTCAATAATGCGCAAACTGCCTTAACCACACGCTTAACGTCGCGTGCCAGCACCGTGCATCGTTTTGAAGCCCTGCAAAATATTCTGGAACTGGATGAGCTGCCGCAACGCCTGGAATGTTTTGATATCAGCCATACCCGCGGTGAAGCGACCGTTGCCTCCTGTGTGGTGTTTACACTCGAAGGCGCCTTCAAACAGGATTACCGCCGCTTCAACATTGAAGGCATAGAACCCGGCGATGATTACGCCGCCATGCGCCAGGCCTTGCAACGCCGTTACACGCGCCTGAAAAAAGGCGAGGCCAAACTGCCGGATATTCTTTTTATAGATGGCGGCAAAGGCCAGTTACGCCAGGCCGTGGAAGTGCTGGATCAACTGGAAATCGATAATGTATTAATCATTGGCGTGGCCAAAGGCGAAGGCCGCAAGGCCGGGCTGGAAAAACTGGTATTCGCCGACGGCCGCGCCGATGTGTATTTACCGCAGGACGACATTGCCTTTCATTTAATATTGCAGGTGCGGGATGAAGCCCACCGGTTTGCCATCAGCGGGCATCGAGGCCAGCGTGATAAAGCGCGCCAGCAGTCCACACTCGAAACCATTCCCGGCCTTGGCCCCAAACGCCGTCATGCCCTGATACAGTATTTTGCCGGCATCCAGGGCGTGCGCCAGGCCGGTGTGGACGACCTCGTAAAAGTGCAGGGCATCAGTAGAAAACTCGCTCAAATCATATATGATGTGCTCCGCACTGAATAATCGCTTATGAATTTAAATATCCCCAACATACTGACCCTCTTGCGCATCGCCATGATACCGGTGATTGTGCTCATGTTCTTTTTGCCTTACGAATGGGCGCGCCCCGCCAGCGCCTGGATTTTTGGTGCCGCCGCCATCACCGACTGGTTTGATGGCTACCTCGCTCGGCGCTGGAACCAGATGTCCGCACTGGGCGCATTCCTCGACCCGGTCGCCGATAAATTAATCGTTGCAGTCGCGCTGGTACTGCTGGCCTCAGCCCATACCGAGCATCCCAATATCGACATACTCATCGTGCTGGCCTCCGTCATTATCATCGGTCGCGAAATCACCATTTCCGCCTTGCGTGAATGGATGGCTGAACTCGGCAAGCGCTCCAAAGTGGCCGTCTCCATGATGGGTAAATTCAAAACCACCGCGCAAATGTTTGCCATCGGTTTTTTATTGCATCGCGATGACTTCATGGGCATACCGACTTATGAAGTGGGCGCGGTGTTACTCGGTGTGGCAGCTGTGCTGACTTTGATTACCATGTTTATTTATTTGCGGGCGGCTTATGAGGTGGTGAAGCAGGGTTAGCCCTGGAGTGGTTATCTAAATTCCCTTGCCTGATTTGTTATACCTGGATACATGACATTAATATTAAGGAGACATCTTGAATGAAATACACTCAATCACTGCTACTTATCGCACTTGCATTCTGGAGCCTGTCTTCGAATGCCGAAGACTGCCTGGTTAAAACAGATCTACGTCCGTTAATGAGCGGCATGCCTGCTTTGCAGGAAGAAAAAATGATTACTACCGAGGGGCGTTACACCGCTGTCCCGTCCACCTGTCCACCGGATTAATCTGTAACCAAAACATGTCATTTTTTAAAAAAACACACATCATTTTTAAAGTGATGTGCCTGTTTTTTTTCTATTTCTTAAAAAATATTACGTTATTTTTCGAGCATACGCCGTTACAACCGTTTAAATTCATTAATAACTCAATACCGCCCGCGGACAGTTTGCTATTGCCCTTTATAAATATAATTTCTGGATTTGATACCTGTTACGGCGGACGATAAAACCCGGTCAACAACCCGTCCCATGCATTAAAATAAAATACGTCATGAACTGGCCGGGAATGAATATCCACGCCATTCCAAACTTCATCCGGTGTTCTGCCGTTTAGGTTGTTGTGTGTTCGAATCGTGTTATACCAAAACTGAAATATAGGTAAATCCCGAGCGAGCTGTTCAAAGCTATGGATGGGCCAACGCTTGAGTTGTTGCTTCAACGTGCCAAAGAACCGCTCAATCCGCCCATTCTGCCACGGGCAATGTTTTTCAATGGTTTGATGGCGAATGCCCAGCAACCACAAGCTGATGGTGAATACTCTGGATGTAAACACTGCTTCATTATCACTACGAATGATTTTGGGTTTTCCGTAACATTCAATGGCCGTAAAAATACAGCGTAGCAGGGTGAGGATGGCTTTATCTTTTAATGCGGCCAGTGTCATCACCTTGCGCGAATGGTGTTCTACTACGCCAAAAATCGGATGTGTTTGTTTTTGCGAATCGGTTTTAAAGGTTAAATCCACACCCCAGATTAATTGTTTATTAATCGCTTTAGGCGGTTGGTGTTTAATCTGTTTTCGCAACACCTGAATAACATACTGCTGATCCCGCATGACATTGGCAACAAATGTCCGACCTACTGTCATGTTACGCGAAGATTGATACAATCGATTAAACACATCTGCAATTTTGCGACAACCCTGATTCGGCATCAGTGCGGCTAAGCGCATGACTTCATGTTTAACCCAGGCTGGCTTGGCTTGAAAACGCAGTGATTGAAATGCGATTGCTGATGTGTGGTTGATAGCTGATTTGCGTTGTGCGGCGCAGGTGTTGCCGCGTTTGAATGTGTTAAGAATAAGTAAACGTGTGAATAACACACAGACGAGATAAAGCAGCAGACATAACATGGGTAATGGCTTTGAATTGTTTTAGGATTTTTATAAAAAAGCGCTAACAGTAGCTGCGGTTAGGGGGGGGTGCTATCGAGTGTTTTTGTTATTTCTTCAGGGTGTAAATCTTTGCGTTTATGTATCACAGCAAGCACTTCAATGTGTTCGGGCTTGATCTCGTAGAGAAGACGGTAGGAATACAGTGGCAGCTCCCGAACAGTCTCGTCATTTAATTCAGGGACTATACGACCGATTCGGGGTAGTTCATCCAGATTGAGTGTTGTGCGTACCAGCGCATCGGATACGCGTTTGGCGTATAGCGGAGAATCGAGTGCGATGTAATTATGAATATGGCGAAGTTGAGACAGCGCGTGGCCGGACCATTTCACCATGTTTGTATATCTTGGAGCAGTTGTTCAGCGGGTGTACTGTTGTTTTGCTCAGCATCTTGCTGGCCGCGACGGATATTTTCCAGTACATAAAGTCGATACATAATTTCTTCCATGTCGGCATTATCGGGCAGGCGCTGTAAGACCTCGATGGCTTCCTTTTTGGCGGTTTGTGTGTGCATGGCAACCTCGGTTCAGGTATTAGGGTGTAACGATAATATAGCCGTTAATGACGTGCTTATAGTAATCCGGTAAGCAAGGTTGTTATGTTTGTAATCGAATGTCAACGGTATGTTAGCCACGCAAGACACCCATCTTAATCAACTGCGGCCTGATCCAGTCCACCAGCTACGACTAACAACAATCGCGCAGCCCGCTCAGCGGCTACAACTTTGATTTTGATGGCGACAACCGCCTGGATCGTTGGCAACCCCGGCCCGGTGCGCCAGACATGATTGATGTGTACCTGGGCAACAGTCAGGAACCCAGCTTTAGCCGCCTGGCAGACCGCGAGTTAATGCCACAGCTGTTACCGCAGGGCATGCTGCAAACCATCAGCAAAACCGACCTGGAAAACACCGACATCTACATCTACCGGGTCTCCACCGGCCAGCGCATCGCCGAACTTGAAGGCCTGGAAGATTCCGGCGGTGCCTCCGAAATTGATGGTGGCCTGCTCACCGGTTATAACGGCGCCTCCACCTATCGCGGCGTCCACGAAAACGAAACCATCGCCACCTTTGGCTTTACCAGCCTGGTACTCGGCGCG
>JACPVK010000038.1 GCA_016191795.1 Gammaproteobacteria bacterium | reverse complement strand
GCAAAAAAGTCATGGGTAGTGGAATGATCCAGCACCTGCTCTATCCACTGAGAATCCCGGAACTTGCTTTTTTTCCAGCGCTCCAGCAGGTTAATGACGGGTTCTTCTTCAGGCTCGTCGGCGTTAGTTACTGCAGCCTGGACCGGTATAGTGGGTTGAAAATTCTCGACTGTCACGCGAACTGGCGGCTCTTTTACACTCGGTTCCACATGTGTAACCGGCTCCGGTGTGGCGTCCGGCTGCTCGACATAGTCCAGCGCAGGTTTCGCCCTGGCTAGCTGCTTTCTTGCCTGCTCAAATGCCTGTCTGATTTCGCTGAATTTTTCCGGATGCGCTTCGGGTCGGAACTCCTTGATCAAAGCACTGTAAGCTTTCTTGATGGATTCGATATCCGCATGGCGTTCAACGCCCAGTACATGCCACCACATTAGAACCAGTCCCGGTTTTCGATTTCATCGAGAATTTTTTGCAGGGCTTTAACATCGGCCGCGATTCGTTTTTCGTCCTGCGTAGCCAGCGTTTTATTAAATGTGCTAATCCATTCACCGATTTGTTCACGACGCTCACCGATTGCCTGTTCGTATAATCTGTCCAGACGAATCGTTAAGGCCTTGTTAACCGCTTTTTCACGCGGATGAATTTTTAACTCTGCCAGTTTTTTAAAGGCTTCATCCACTTCCTGATCAGACATACGTCCTTCGGTTTGCTGAATGACCAGTCGCTGGTGACTCCCGTCACCGGTAGTGGCGATCACTTCCAGCAGGCCGTTTACATCATAGGTAAACCGCACATCGACATAACGCTTTTTGAGGTCTTGCGGCATCGGTGAACTCAGTTCACCCAGATACAGATTATTCGCCGCGAACCGGCTTTCACCCTGATATATTTTGAGCTCAACTTCGGATTGCTTATCGGTGATGGGCGAGAATCTTTCTTCCTTGCTAACAGGCACCGTCTGGTTACGCTCTATGATCGGCGTAAAAATATGATTATCCGGCTCACTTTCATTATGTGTGGCTATACCCATGGAATAGGGCATCACATCTGTCATCACCACTTCATTTAATTCTTCGTGTCGCGCAATCAGGCCAGCCTGGATGGCGGCACCCAGTGCCACAACATGATCGGGATTTTCCGTCTGCCTGGGAAATCGCTTGAACAGTTTTGTGACAAACTGATGTATAACCGGCATGCGCGTTGAACCACCGATTAACACTATGTCGTTAAAATCAGCGGGGGTGAGTTCCGTATCCTGCATGACCCGGATGATGGGTTCACGAATTCGGTTGATTAGGCTATTGGCAATTTTTTCAAATTGCGCCTGATCGAATAACAGCACATCTGTATCCGACACCGGTATCTCGACAGCACTGGATTTTGATAATTGTTTTTTAGCGGCCTCGGCCAGTTTATAAGCCATCACGTTGCTGGGGCATTCCAGTTTTTTACTGACGCATTCCTGATTAATCCAGTCGATTATGACCTGGGTAAAATCTTCACCACCCAGATGATTGTCGCCGGCACTGGCATGCACCTCGAAAACGCCGCTAAAATATTCCAGGATGGTGACATCGAACGTGCCGCCACCTAAATCCAGAACCAGGTATTTTTTATCGTCTTCACTGTCATTCAGACCATAGATCAACGCAGCCGCGGTGGGTTCGTTAATTAATCGTGTTACCTGCAAACCGGCGATAGCGGCTGCCTGTTTGGTGGCATTGCGCTGAATGTCATTGAAATAAGCCGGCACGCTGATCACCGCTTCGCTGACCGGTTCACCCAGAAAATTTTCTGCATCCTGTTTTAATGATCGCAACACCAGCGCAGATAATTCTTCCGGACGAAATTTGCGTTTACCCGATTGCCATTCCCGAGCGGTACCCATCATGCGCTTGAAGGCATGAACAGAATTGTCCGGGTGGGAAATAAAACGCTCGCGGGCCGATTCACCCACCAGGATATTGCCATCTTTCTCGACACTGACAACCGAGGGCGTTAAAAAGCTGCCATGTACATTGGGAATTAAATTGGCCTTGCCGTCTTTATAATAGGCAATCAGGCTATGTGTGGTACCCAGGTCAATTCCTATTAACGCCATATAAAGCTCCTGTATTAATCGTCGTTACTCAAATATTTTTAATTGCGCCCACATATCGTCCACGCGGCGTTTGATATTTTCATCCATCACAATGGGTTTACCCCATTCACGCGTGGACTCACCCGGTAGTTTGTTGGTGGCATCAAATCCTATTTTTGAGCCCAGGCCGGAGACCGGTGAAGCGAAATCGAGATAATCAATCGGTGTGTTTTCGATAATAGTCGTGTCGCGCGCCGGATCCATGCGTGTGGTCATGGCCCAGATTACGTCTTTCCAGTCACGGACATTGATATCGTCATCGACCACAATCACAAACTTGGTGTACATAAACTGACGCAGAAACGACCAAACGCCCATCATCACCCGTTTGGCATGGCCGGGATATTGTTTTTTCATGCTCACTACCGCCATACGATAGGAACACCCTTCGGG
>JACPVK010000070.1 GCA_016191795.1 Gammaproteobacteria bacterium | reverse complement strand
GATTCCCGACAAAAGCATTCGGGAATGACGAAAGAAATTGTATTGTCTGACTTAATCAGATGCTTCCCTAATGCTGCGCACTATATTGCCAGCCTGATAACGTTGCTATGGGTAGTGGAAGTGATTTTTCTCTATCTGCAAACCGGGACGAATAACGGGATGGTGAGACCTGGCAATCTTGTCGGAAGCACTGGAAAAAATGGAACGAACCGCCGTGGATTAAAGATGTGGCGCTGCAGGATGTATTGATATGCTGTGCCATCCAGGCCGGTTATTGTTCGATGTCTCCTGTGAAACCACCTGGGGCCGGGGTTTCGTTTCTACCAATTCGATAATAGACGTTGACGGCACTGGCGCTGATCCTGAGCCTGGGTGGTTATGACCGGGGCACGCTGGCTCGGGTCGCAGGCTTAGGCGGTTTGTTGGTCTGGCATGGGGGTCCTGACAGGGTGACTCTGAGTCATCTGTTTTTCGAGGCTAAATCGGCAGAGGCTGGTTAAAAAGTGGCTGGCATGTTGCGCTGGCCTGTGTTTTTGGCCCGGCTATTGTGGATTGGCACACCCATCAGCCACCCATTTGATGTCACCAGCCGCTCCCTTCGAGGTTGATGCAGCGCAGTCTTGAGGGCTTTAAGGTTTAAAAGCTACCCACCATGGGTAGGTTCCATAGAAATCATTGCCGATTTCTGATAATTTTCACCTCCAAAATACTGATGCGTGCAAAAGAGCCTTAGCGGCTGGAGACTGTGAGATGTCGGAATTGTTTACAAAAGACTGGGCCAGGCGTTACCAGGATATATGGAATGGCCCGCAAGGCATAGCCGATGAGCTGGCAGGTATCGGGTTTAGCTCGGTCGTGGCATTTGGTCTGGATGAAGAAGAAGAGCCGCGCTGCGTGCTCACCATTGCCAATGGCCATGTCGTGACGGCGGGCCCCCCAAATGGCGAAAAAGTGATTTGGGATTTGCGTGCAGAAGCCACTGAATGGAAGAAGCTGCTGGAAAAGCCGCCCGGTCTGATGAAGCTGGGCCTGGCCTATACCTCACGCAAGCTGAAATTTAAAAAGGGTGACTACGCAGCGATGATCAAGAATGCGCATCTTGCCAATGCATTCGTGAAATGTTTCGCCCTGATGGAGAAAGCCACTCACTGAGTGCGTGTAGCTGATCTGAAAAAAAGGCGGGCACAGTCCCGCCTTTTTTTGTTCCGGTGTTTTTTGGATACTCGTTATCAGGATTTATCAGGTGAATAATTCAGATTGCGGATTAATGATTGCATTTTTTCTGTTTGATCCGTCGAAGTGCGCGAGCGGTAACGGCTGTTAATATAAATTTTTGTGATCAGATCAATGGCGTGCTGTTGCGACGGATAAAGCTGCGCGGCGCGGCTGGCAAAATCTACCGGACCCTCACTGATGTTCCGTGCTACACCACGTTTGGCCAGACGGTCACAAAATTGTAAATAAAGTTTTTGTACCGGGTCTGTTTCTTTCGGCGCACGCGATTTAAATGACAGCCAGGCAATCATCAGGGCTACAAACCCCACGGCAGCCATCAGCATAAATGTCAATTCACTGTAATGTATTTCGCGATTGAACAGCGCTCGCATTAACTGCTGTTGCAGTTTGGGTCCGTAACCAATCACCCATTGTTTCCACCGATTATCAACGGCATCCCAGTAGAAGCGCAGGTGTTTTAAAACACTGTTGTCGAGTTGCATGTACAGCGGTCGAATCTCATCCGCCGCCAGAGCAGAATCAAGATTACGTTCAACGCGTTGTGGTGCAATGGCCGCCGTTGGATCGACACGCACCCAGCCGCGTTCCGGTAACCATACTTCGGCCCAGGCATGCGCATCACTCTGGCGCACCGATAATACCTGGTTAACGGGATTAATCATGCCGCCCTGATACCCAAGTACCACTCGTGCCGGTATGCCTGCAGCACGCATTAATAATGTGAAACTGCCGGCATAGTGTTCACAAAATCCGCGGCGGGTGTTGAACAGGAATGCATCTACCGGATGGGCGCCTGGTGTGGGCGGTGGTTGCAAAGTGTAAACATAATCCTGCTGATTAAATTGTTGCAGGGCATGATTAACAATGGCTTCGTCATGATTGAATTGTGTACGCCATTGTTGACCCAGCTGCACGCTGCGGGGATTGCTGTCTGGCGGTATTTTAAGGCCAGCACTTTTTTCCCAGCGTGATAGCTGGTATTCAATTCGGTAGTTGAGAAATGATTTCAGGCTGTAACGATATAACGTGTTGATGGGTTCTCTGGAACGTAACAAAAAATTGTTGTTGTAATGTACGCCAGGCGGTGCCTGTTCAGGCATATCCAGAGCAAACAGCCAGTTTTTTTCGTGGGGTTCCAGCGTGATGGTGTAATCCACGGGTTGACCGTGGCCTTCCAGTGTTGGCCGAGGATTTTCATTTTGTTTGCCCTGTTCCCAGGTGCGGCCATCGAAATACCATAATACCAGCGCGCGCCAGTAGAGTTGATCCTGTGAAGGTTTGTTATCGGTAAATTCAACACGGAAGGCCACCTCATTGGATTGAATTAATTGCGCTATATCACCGGGTGACATAGTCTCGCCCAGTCCGGTGCGGCCACTGCCTGCATCATCCGGCATATGCCATAACGGACCAGAGATGCGTGGAAATAAAACAAACATCACCAGCATCAATGGTATGGATAACGCAACCAGTTTTACTGCGGCTTGTAAACGCCAGCGCAAATCGAGTGCAGCATCACCCTGATGAAGCGTTATTAAACTCATAACCAGTACCACTACCGTGCACAGCATATAAACAGCGGTGGGAATATTCTGGGTGAACAAAAAATTGGTAACGATGATAAAAAAACTCAGCGCGATAAGTAGCATGTAATCACGTGTTGAGCGGCTTTCCAGTAATTTGATGGCGAGCAGGCAAATTAACAGTGCGGTGCCTGCTGCTTTCCCGAATATGGTGCCGTAATGCATGATGGTGCCGATTGAAACCAGCACGGCGATTACGAACAGCCAGAATTTATGTAGTATGAGTCGCGGTTCTGATATCGCGCCCAGGCGCACTGCAAATAACAGCAGCATCAGTATCGGCATCCACAATGGTAACCGTGGCAGATGTGGCAGTATGACCAGTGTCAGCGGCAGTATGACCCAGAAGGCTGGGTCGCGGCTTATGCTGGAGAGTCGCTGATTCATCTGCTGAACCCAAAGAGTGCCAGCGCTCTTAAACATTGTTGTTGATGCAGCTGGCCAATACCGGGTTCGATGCGAGTGCCGGGAATGTCCATCCCGTATTTACTCCCGTGTCGATGCGCATCCAGAATCCAGCGACAAAGAATAGATAATCGTTGTTCAATTCCCAACGTGTCTGACAATTGTTGCCAGCTCAGCCAGATTTCTTCATCACTATCGGCGTGAAAAGTTTTGGTTTGCCAGGTTCCACTGCGAGCAATCGATTTCCATGCCATGCGTTTGGGTGAATCGCCGGTTTGATAAGTGCGGATGCCGGCGAATTCATCTTCGCCGCTGAGTTCACTGGCATGTTTTCCGGATTGCTGACCACGTCTGTCAAATTCAGGCGGATGTTCGGCGGGTGCAGGATAAACCAGACAACGTCCCTGCAGCTCTATCCACGACCAGGCATGAAATAAACCCAGCGGAAATTCCGTGAATACGCGTATGCGAGGCAGGGCGCAATAACCACGTTGAGTTGTCATCACCGGTAAATCAATATGTGTGTTGTTTTGTGTTGCAGGTAAATGCGCCGCTACGCGGGTTTGTTCCGGGCATTGAAAGCTAATATTAATATAGTCACGTTGGGTAACACGACTCAGCGTCAGCGAGAATTTCGCCGCCTGTCCATTAAACACGGATTGTGCATTAACGGCGGTAATACATAGGCGATTAAGGTTTTGATGCGTGGCTATCATGGCTAACAACATAATGGCCAGGGTGAGAAACGTTAATAAATAACCCATGCTGTTTTGATAATTAATGGCGCCTGCCAGTATCACCAGTAACACCAGGCTGAAAATCATGCCATTACGTGTTGGCAAAATATAAATACGACGCCGATCCAGGCAGATTTTATCCGTATTTTTTGGCAAGCGCTGTGCTGCCCAGCGTTCGATACCACGCGCCATAAAGCCGGGAAGCAGTGGCAGTTGGGTTGTCACACCGGTACCTGCATGATCAGGCGACGCACCAGTTCATCAATATTATCCTGCTGATGATCAGGGTGAATTTGTAGACGGTGGGCCGCTACCGATGGCATCACCTGTTGCACATCTTCCGGTAATACATGATCACGTCCATGCAACAAGGCCCAGGCGCGTGCGCATTTTTGTAAAGCCAGGCCGGCACGTGGCGACAGGCCGGAAGAAAACCAGGGTGATAATCGACTGCTGCGAATCAATGCCAGCAAATAATCCAGCAGGGCTTTTGATTCATGTATTTCCTCAACCGCTTTTTGCAGAGCCAGTAAATTTTGCGGGTTGATGATGACCGGTAATTGAGCGATCTGCTGGCGTCTATCACGACCCAGCAGTAATTCACGTTCAGCCTGTTGATCCGGGTAACCGATTTCGATACGCATTAAAAAACGATCGAGTTGCGATTCCGGCAACGGAAACGTACCAATTTGTTCGGATGGATTTTGTGTGGCCACTACAAAAAAAGGTTTGGGCAGCGCGCGGCTTATCCCGTCCTGGGTTACCTGATTTTCTTCCATGGCTTCCAGTAACGCGCTCTGGGTTTTGGGTGTGGTGCGGTTGATTTCATCGGCCAGTAAAACCTGGGTGAATATCGGGCCGGGATGAAATTTAAATTGCTGGCTGGTGGCATCATAAATCGAAATGCCGGTGACATCGGCCGGCAACAGATCACTGGTGAATTGTACGCGCCGAAAATCCAGGCCAAAGGTACGGGCGAGGGTGAGTGCCAGAGTGGTCTTGCCGACCCCTGGCAAGTCTTCAATTAACAAATGACCACCCGCGAGCAAACAGGTGAGCGCCAGATCAATCTGGCGGCGTTTGCCCAGAATTATCTGGCCAATACTGTTGCCGGCCTGCTGCAGTGTGTCGCGAATCTGGGTTGCCTGGTTGCTGATATTCATGTTTGGTTCCACAGTTTAGAGTGATTGAGTATAGATGGCATCTCACAGATCAACGGTCGATGTGCTGACTCTTTCGGGTTATAGCGGGTATACACGCAAGGTTTACAATTTTCTGACTGATAATAAATTTTATTTTAGACCGCAGAATTATACGGCCTGCCCACGTTAGTTGTAATTACGGATAAATAATGAAAACGATAATACTGGCTTTGTTGTTATTGATTACTGGCAATTCTGTATTAGCTGCCAACGTCAAATTTCCTGACAAAATGTTTTCAGATGCGGGCGTTGATGACTTTGAGCCGGATATACATAAACCCGGTTCCGCATACCCATGGGTGGACTTTGATCAGCTACCAAAGGGTCTGGTGGTAGCTGCCGCACATAATAATGTGCCTGAAAGGGTTCTGGAAAATCTGGATAAACACCCGCTTGTTTGTTGCAAGGCAGGTGCATCGATTCAGGTCGTGCCACTGCCCGCTGCAGCCTGGTTGTTCATGAGTGGCCTGGTCGGGTTGTGGCGACTTGGTCATCGCCGCAAGAAATAATCGCTATTCTGCTGCAACCAGCAAACCCCACTTAGCCTGAATATTTCACCAAAAAGATAAAGATTACCGCAAATGAACGCAAATACGCCGCTCCTGCGCATCCTGCGCTCGCGGCATTCGTACATCCGTGTACATCAAGCGCAAATGGGGTAAATGCTATCTCAATTGACCCATGCGCAAATTGTCCCT
>JACPVK010000050.1 GCA_016191795.1 Gammaproteobacteria bacterium | reverse complement strand
TCCACCGCACTGGCAACGGCGAGATAGGTTTTGCCGGTACCGGCCGGGCCTATACCCAAACTCAAATCATGGGTTTGTATATTGCGCAAATACTGTATTTGATTCAGCCCGCGGCCCTTGATCAAACCCTTGGCAATTTTAACGCTGGTCTGTTCAACATCACCTGCCGCTTTGTTAACCAGCAATTCCACCCCGGAATCCTGTAAAAAAACATTAATACCGGCGGCGGTAATTTCTTCGCTTTCAGCAGACAGATACAGGGCTTTTAAAACTTCAGCCACGGCCATTACGGCCGAGTCTTCACCGATGAGCTGAAAATTCTGACCACGGTTATTTATCTCAACACCCATGCGTGATTCTATCTGGCGCAAATGCTGGTTTAGCGGGCCGCATAAATTTGCCAGGCGCAAATTATCAGCAGGTTGTAACTCGATTTCCAGGCTTCGGGTCATAGGCTCATTATAGATTTATCTGCCAGCCGTGCCGGCAACAGGAGGAACGGACACGGCTTCACTGATTTCAATGAATTCGCCCTGTAAAGAGGTGGCGTAAACACCGGTTATACGCACATTGACAAAATGACCAATCAAACGCTCATGGCCATCAAAATTAACCACCCGATTATTTTCAGTACGGCCGGCCATTTGTTGTGTGTCACGACGTGATGCACGCTCCACGAGAATACGTTGCACGCTGCCAACCATGGCATGACTGATGGCCAGATTCTGTTTACTGATTTGCGCCTGCAAGCGCGCCAGGCGTTGTTCTTTTTCTGCCATGGGCACGGCATCTGTTAACGATGCAGCCGGGGTACCGGGGCGCGCGCTGTAAATAAAACTGTATGACAGATCAAAGCCCACATCTTCGATCAGGCGCATGGTTTGTTCAAAGTCTTCATCGGTTTCGCCGGGAAAGCCAACGATAAAATCGGACGAAATCGTAATGTCAGGACGTACTGCACGCAGCTTGCGAATTTTCGCCTTGTATTCCACGGCCATATGACCGCGTTTCATGGCCGCCAGCACACGATCCGAACCGCTTTGTATCGGCAAATGCACAAAACTCACCAGCTGCGGCACATCGGCAAAACATTGAATCAGCGCGTCGGAAAAATCCACCGGATGCGAAGTGGTGAAACGAATGCGATCGATACCATCAACCGCCGCCACATAATGTATCAGCGTCGCCAGATCGGCGGTTTGACCATCGTGCATCACGCCCCGATAGGAATTAACGTTTTGTCCCAGCAAATGAATTTCGCGTACACCCTGTGCAGATAAGCTAACAATTTCGGCCAGCACATCATCAAACGGGCGCGAGATTTCTTCGCCGCGCGTGTAAGGCACCACGCAAAACGTACAGTATTTGCTGCAACCTTCCATAATGGAAACATAGGCCGTGGGGCCTTCGGCACGTGGCTCGGGCAGGTTGTCGAATTTTTCGATTTCGGGAAAAGAGATATCAACGACCGGCTTGCCCAGCCGCGCGGATTTGAGCATCTCCGGCAGGCGATGCAGGGTTTGCGGACCAAACACCATGTCCACATGGGGCGCACGTTTACGAATGGTGTCACCTTCCTGCGAAGCGACACAACCACCCACACCAATCACCAGATCCGGCCGGCGCTTTTTCCAGGATTTCCAGGTGCCGAGCAGTGAAAACACCTTGTCCTGCGCCTTCTCACGTATCGAGCAGGTATTGAGCAGCAGCACATCGGCTTCTTCGGGATTATCAACCTGCACCAGATCATCCGACTGTGCCAGCAAATCCGACATTTTGGTCGAATCGTACTCGTTCATCTGGCAGCCATAGGTCTTGATGTAAAGCTTGCGAGGCATGGTATTCCGTGCAGGTTTAAAGGCGGCAAGATTAGCACATGCGGGGGGTGCATGGCACTTTCAGCGACAAACACACGCCCCGGGACAAGCCAAAAAACCACACTATACTCTAGAGAATTTTCCGACATGTAACCCGGCTGGCTGCGAATGCATAGACGTATTATCCTGACTTTACTGGTTTTTTCCCTGCAACAGACGCCCGGCCAGGCCGAAACCACCACCCCTGAGGACCTGAACTCCCTGCGTCAGGAAATATCCGCCATGCAACAGCAGCTGGATAAACTGACCGCCAGCATCGATCCCGACAATCCAACCGGCCCCTACGGGTTGAAACTCTCGGGCTTTTTCGACATCTCGGCCAATCTTACCGATGTAAACGATCACCCATTTGAACTGGGCGACCTGGAAGCGGATGTCATCTATGACAAGGCCGAAAATTTTGCTGTATCGGCCGCCGGCATAGTCAACAACGATGGCGCCTCGGTCGGTGTTGCCATCCTCGATTACCACGTAAACGCCAACGACACCCCGGCACGTGGCGCCCTGTATGAAGAAGATGGCTACCATATCCAGATTGGCCGTTTCGATATTCCCTTTGCCATCGACTACAGCTTTTATGCGGCACCCGATCGGGTCAACATTTCAGCTCCACTCACCACCGACCGCATTCTCAAGGGAGGCCTGAATGGTGACGGCATGCGCACCTATGGCTCCTGGTCGGTACTGGAATACACACTCTACGCAACCAACTCTTTATTCGAAGACACCGGCTACACGGCTGGAACGCGCATAGGTTGCGCCATTAATGATCACTTTGTGATCGGTGGCTCTGCCCTCAGTGATCGTGATGCAGACGACAATGTACGTCACCGCCTCACCGCACTCGACCTGGGCTGGAAAACAGGTATTGCGGAATTCCATCTGGAGGCCGTACGCCTCGACCGCCAGGGTGACATACAGGTTAACAATGTTTCCACCGGGGCTGCCGATGAAACCGGCTCACATCTTTCCATGGTCGTTGATTTATCACCCGTCACCCTGTTTTTACGTTTTGAAAAATGGTCACCGGACTACACCCAGATACCTGATCCTGATCCACTCGTCACCACAGGCCTGCACGTGGAGAAACTGGAACGCGCAACCATTGCCGCACGTTATGTGCTGGACAGTTATTTGCAGTTCAAGCTTGAATATTTCAAACACACCAAAGGTGAAACCGCTGAACCAGATTTTGATAACCATCTGGCAAGAGTACAAATGGTGGCAAGATTTTAGTGCTGCCTCACCGTAACGCTGCCCGTGTGCAACGGCACAACAATATAAAAGCACAGCGAGGCTGTGCTTTTATAACCGCTAACCCAATATCAATTTTAAATAACCGCGACCTAAAGCATTTCATGTCCGAGTAAACCCGCATTCTGCTGCGGCCTGACCTGTGCAGCACTTGCCGATTCCTGACGCAGCGTGTTTTCCAGCTCACACCCAAAGCGGACGCCCATTAGTCGGACTCAAGTCAAGGGCAAAATAAAAACATCGCAATCCGATTGCGAAAGAATACTTTATATACCTGCCATCTCGTTTCGAGCAAACTTCAGCGCACCCGTTTTCTCATATACTTCTTCATGACGGTCTCCTCGGGTTAGTTGGTTTCGCAACTCAAACTTTACCCTTGCAGCTCCTACGGAGCGAGGAGACCGACTATATGATTATCAAATGCGTAATTATAAAAATGGATTTTTAACAGAAGTTAAACGAGTTACGAGTCACAGCCGAATGGCACTTACTTAAGCTATAGGAGCCGTGATTCCCGCATGCTTCTGGCGGGAACATGCCCGCGACCAGGAACATAAAGATCAAAAAAACGCAAATGAACGCCAATAAAATAAGAATATTTATTTTTATTGGTGTTCATTTGCGTGATGCACAGGGATGTGCGAATGCCGCAGGCATAGCGACCGCCATGAATGGCGGAGGTTTAGAACAACGCAGCGAGCAGACTAAAACAAAAAATATCTGATATTTTGCAGCCATAAAAAATCCGCCGTCGCCACTTTTTGAAGTTGAAGACAGGTACGAGTCAAGACAACCCCTTCGTTTTTGGCGATGACCCAGCAACGCAGGATGATTTTGCGGCAAAACATCGCAGGACGGTTGCACATCCGTTGTTTTGTCCGTGTTTTGTCTCACCGTTTCAACCAGAGATAATGAAGTTGTTTTAACCTTTCCGGTCGAACGGTGAAGTGTCCTGGGGTTATTTATTTTTGCTTTCCATGGGTTGGTTGTTTTTCAGGGTGACGAGTCAATGGTGCTTGTTCAGCATCTCTTCGCGTTGCCGTTCTGCTCGGGCCGCGCCGATAGCGGTTTTGACTCCTTTTTCTTCCTCTGGCGGTGGCAGCACGGCAGGCATACCGAGTGACTGAAGCCACAACTCGCGACACCAGCCCTTGCTGTGGTAAATATGTTCGTCTTCCTGATCCTCAACTTCTTCACACGCGGCTTTCAGCGCTTTCTTTTCTTCGCCCTTGGCTTTTTCCGTGTACTTTGACAACAACGACCAGTTCAGATGGTCCTTGGTTTCGGCCAGCACCACACACTCACAGGCGACCAGCTCCGCCGCTTGGGCCGAGGCACTCTCTTGCGCCATGTTCATGGCCTCTACCAGCGATTCGCCAAGGTGATGTACCACTTCTCGGCCCGGGGTTTGCACCTCTGAATCAAGCCCGAATTTGTCGAATAACTCGTACATAATTTCAACGTGATGCTCGGTTTCTTGCAAATACTTTTTCCACTCTTCTTTCAGGTCAT
>JACPVK010000086.1 GCA_016191795.1 Gammaproteobacteria bacterium | reverse complement strand
TAAACAGACAACTTGCCGATACCGACAAACAGATACTGGGTCTGGAACAAAAAGCGACCGCTGATCCCGATACTGAAAGCCGGGCGCTGCTGGCAGAATACAGCAGTGAAAAGCAACGCCTGGACCAGGAGCTGGCGAAAACAGCCGGACTGATCATCAATCCGCAGGAAATGGCTCGATTACTGGAACAAATTCTAAAAAGCCAGACGCAACTTAAATTTATCAGCCTGCAGAATACGCCTGCCGTTCCGCAATCACTGGGTCCCGAATCCCTTACAGGGACGGATAACTCCCAGGGCATAGTGTTTCGCCACACTGTCATTTTAAAAATGGAAGGCAGTTATCACGATACGCTGGCTTATTTGCACAAACTGGAAAAATTACCCTGGCATTTTTCCTGGAAAAGTATCGATATACAAACCCGCGACTATCCCGTCATGCAAATAACACTGGAAGTCTATACCTTCAGCCTCAAACGAGGGTTAATCGGTGCCTGAACATAATTCACTTATACGCCTGACCCTCCTGGGCAGTTTGCTCATTCAGCCCGGTGCTTTGCCTGCAGGCAATATACAGGACCCGATGCGTCCACCGAATTTTAATGCCGACAGCACCACACAGGCTGCCTCGGTACCTCAGTGGAATTTAACTGAAATACTGATTTCTGACGAACGCCGTATCGCGATAATCAATAACAAACCGGTCAAAGCAGGTGACATGATTAATAACGCCAAAGTTATCAGCATCAATACCGACCATGTCGTGCTGACACGCCATAACAAAACTTTTAAGCAGTACCTGTCACGTATTCCTGTAAAGCAGCAAACATTGCCTGGGACAGAATCGACTTATGAATAATTACATCACACATTACCGCCCGCTTTTTTTATCCGGTCTGATGCTATTAACATCCTGTGCAAGCATGCCGGATGACAAACAGCCGGAATCGAAGAAACCGCTTAGCATTTTGCAGGATATACAGCGCACCCTGGACGAAGCCGGCGATGGCAGCATACAACCCGTTAAATCAGAGGCATTGCCTGATAGTGTCAGCCAGGTATTGCTACCGCCGGTTAATATCAACCTGCCGGTAAAAAACGCAGAAAAAATCGAGGCCAGATTTGATATTTCGGTTGACCAAAGTGAAGCGCGTGCTTTCTTTCTAAGCCTGGTTGAAGGTACGCCTTACAATATGGTGGTACATCAGGATGTAAAAGGTCGCATTACACTTGACCTGAAAAATGTAACCATCACAGAGGCCATGGAAGTTGCACATGATGTTTACGGATATGAATACGAACGCACCAAAACCGGATTTATTGTTCGTTCCAATCAGTTGCAATCAAAAATTTTCAAAGTCGATTATCTAAATGTATCCCGTGCCGGCCAGTCTGAAACACGTGTCAGCTCAGGCCAGCTTACCAAATCAACCAAATCAACCAGCAGCACGTCCGACAACTCAACAACCGAAAACCAGAGTCGAACTACCATGGCTGCAAGCCAGATCAAAACCGAATCCAGTTCAGATTTCTGGATGGAAATTAAAAATTCCATTGAGGCAATTATCGGCAAGGACGTTGAAGGTAAAAGCATCGTGGTAAGCCCGCAATCCGGACTGGTTATCGTTCGCGCCTTACCTTCGGAATTACGCAAGGTAGCCCAATACCTCGGCTCTGCAGAGGATGTTATGCAGCGCCAGGTCATACTGGAAGCAAAAATTATCGAAGTGGAACTGAGTGACGGCTATCGCCAGGGTATTAACTGGGCATCGTTGAGCGATAGCGGCAAGGTGCTCGCCGGTCAAACCGGCGGCGGCACATTATTAACTGAAGGCGTGTCAGAAATTGGCGGTAATACCGGCGTTCTGAACCCGGGTGGTTTTACCCAGATCAACAGTACGGCCACATCCGCATTCGGTGGCATGTTTACCCTGGCGGTTAATACCGGAAATTTCCGCGCTTTTTTTGAGTTACTCGAAACTCAGGGAAATCTGCAGGTCCTTTCAAGCCCGCGAGTTTCGACTGTGAATAACCAGAAAGCAGTCATCAAGGTGGGATCAGATGAATTTTTTGTAACAGAAATATCCAGCACAACAGTTACTGGTACATCTACAGCAACGACACCGCAGATTACGCTTACACCGTTCTTCTCGGGTATCGCTCTGGATGTCACACCCCAGATTTCCGAAAACGGTGATGTGATTTTGCACATACACCCCAGTATCAGCGAAGTCGTTGACCAGAAAAAGACCATAACCGTTGCAGATCAGGTACAGGAACTGCCACTGGCATTTAGCTCGGTGCGCGAATCCGATAGTGTGGTACGCGCCAAGAATGGCCAGATTATAGTGATTGGCGGCCTGATGAAAAACAAGCTGGTACAAAAAGAAACAGCCACTCCATTTTTATCCGAGATACCTTTCCTTGGCTATCTGTTTAAGCATACCAGCGATGTACAGGTAAAAAGTGAGCTGGTTATTTTATTGCGCCCCATTGTTGTAGACACAGATGATGACTGGTCAATGTCGATACGCGGGTCATCTGATCAGGTGAAACAGATATATCATGATTATGATAAATAGCACGGCTAACATAGCTGTCTGAGGACGTGTATGTATTTACAATTCTTTAACATGTCTGAGATGCCCTTTTCGTTGCTGCCCGACACCAGCTTTTTTTATGAGAGCGAGAGCTATCGTGAAGCACTGGATGTCCTGATTGTAGCTATTCGTTCAGGCGAAGGTTTTGTCAAAGTTACCGGCGAGGTGGGTACCGGCAAAACCATGCTGTGTCGAAAATTACTCAATTTATTAACCGCTGACCAGTTTGTTACGCTCTATATACCTAATCCATACCTGACACCCGATCAGTTGCGCATGGCTCTGGCCGATGAACTGGGTATCACCTATTCGCATAACGCCAACGGTGATGTAACCAGTTATCAATTAACAAAAGACATTACGCATCGTCTCATGGAATATCACCAGCAGTGCAAACGCGTCATTATATGTCTTGATGAAGTACAGGCGATGCCGGTTGAAACACTGGAAGCCTTGCGTCTGCTTTCCAATATAGAAACAGAAAAAAGCAAACTGTTACAAATCGTTTTATTTGGGCAACCCGAACTTGACGAACGACTTGGCCAGCAATGCAATCGACAGCTCAAGCAACGCATTACATTTTCCTATGCACTGCGTCCCGTCGATCGTAAAAGCCTTCCCGGTTATATCAATCACCGGTTACGCATAGCCGGTTATCAAGGCGGCAATCTGTTCTCGGATAAAGCTATAGATAAAATTTACCTGGCCAGCAACGGCGTACCGCGAGTCATCAATACGTTATGCAACAAGTCACTGATTCTGGCATTTGGACAAGGATTAAATAATGTGGCCCGCAAACATGTAGATATGGCCATTGCCGATACCGAACATGTGAGGACTGATAACTCCGGAATTATTTTGCTGCTGGGCTCGATCGGGCTGGTTATTGCCATTGCCTTAATATGGAGGCTAAGCATATGAGCGTTATCAATACCATGCTCAAGGATCTGGAGAAACGTGAAAAACATTTCGCCGACAACAATGCCATTTTACATGGACTGAAATCACGCGCTTCCCAATCAACGCCGTCTGCACCAAACAGCCATACTTACATCATCACCCTGATCGCTATCGGACTGATGATTGCATTGATGGCTGCAATCTACTTTATATCGCCCTATCGCCTGACCAAACCAGAATCACCGGCAGAACCAAATGCAAACACAGCGCCAGCCATCCCTGCCGAAATCACAGTCGCGCACCCGGACCAGGATTCCGTTCCTGCGCCCGCAATAGCGGCAAACGAAACACAAATGATAGAACCCGCGCAGACCAGTCCCGACACACCAGAGCCTGTTATCGCTACACCTGTCATCAAACCGGTAACAGTTAACTCCGCTGCACAAACAACGAAGCCAGCAGTCATCGCCCACAGCATCACGGCACAACCAACAAACACCCTGGCCGCAACCACTCAGGCACCCGCTGCGTCAGATGTAAACACTGACGATGATTACACTGCCGCAAACACCAACACTGCCGTCAACAAAAAGCCCGTCATATTAAGTAGCGAAGAAAACAGTCAGCAGGCCTATGCAAACGCCCTTACTCAATATAATTCCGGACGCACGCAGGCTGCCAGGGATTTATTGAAAGACGCGCTCATCTATAATCCCAAACATAGCCAGGCACGCCAGCTGCTGGCGGCGATCAACATTCTTGAAAAGCGACCGGATATAGCCTTAACAATCATCGAACAGGGTCTTGCCATTAACCCAAATGACAAGGACTTGCTGCGCGTTTATCTGCAGGCATTGGTACAACTGGAAAATTATTCCAAAGCCATTGCTATTATGGAAACGCATCTACAGGCATCAGGGCCCGACGATATGGCCTATCTGGCCGGACTCTATCAAAAGAATAAGCAACATATGGATGCTGTTAAAACATATTCACAGGCATTACGTCTTATACCTGGCAACAGCATCTGGTGGATGGGCCAGGCTATATCACTCGAAGAACTTGGAAAGCCGCAACAGGCCATTGACTCCTACCAGCAATCACTGGACACAGACGGCTTATCCAGTCAGCTTAGAGAGTTTGTACAACAACGTATAAACAGCATCGCCAAACAAACCAGTCAGTACCCTAGATAAACAGGAACTATACGTGGCGGAAAACGTTCGCAAAAGAATTCGAATTGGTGATCTACTGGTTGAACACAGGAAAATCACCCAGCAACAACTTGATTCGGCACTCACCGAGCAACGCAAGTCAGGTCGCAAACTGGGTGGCACACTTATCGATCTCGGATTTATTAGCGAAATCGAATTACTGAACATTCTCTCGACGCAGTTAAAAATACCGCTTATAGATTTAAAGCAATTTAAATTTATTCCCGAACTGGTCAGACGTCTCCCTGAAACACTGGCACGACGTTATCGCTCGATAGTGTTAATGCAACAAGACTCCAGTTTACTGGTCGGCATGGCAGACCCGACGGATATTTTTGCCTTCGATGAATTAACCAAACATTTACAAAACAATATTTCACTCGCTGTCGTCAAGGAATCAGAATTAATAAAAGCTTTTGACACGGTGTATCGACGCACTGATGAAATTAATACTCTGGCCCAGGAATTAGGCAACGAATTATCTGAAAGTGATATAGATCTACAACAACTGGTATCAGCTCAAAACATAAGTGATGCGCCAGTTGTAAAATTACTGCAAACTTTATTTGAAGATGCCATCCAGGTGAATGCCTCG
>JACPVK010000085.1 GCA_016191795.1 Gammaproteobacteria bacterium | reverse complement strand
TGGCGCTGGCACCCTGCTGGTAAAACCAGTCGATATCCTGCTGCCGGGTGAGAAAAATGCCGCGCAAAATCAAACCCGATACCCGTTCTGGGTGCGTCTGGGCATAGGCCAGTGCCAGGGTCGAGCCCCAGGAGCCACCAAACAGGGCCCAGCGCTCAATATCGCAATGCTGGCGAATACGCTCCATATCCGCGACCAGATCCCAGGTGGTATTGGCGACCAGTTCAGCGTGCGGAGTCGAGCGGCCACAACCGCGTTGATCAAACAGAATAATGCGGTAGATGTCCGGGTTAAAAAACCGCCGTTGCCAGGCCTCACACCCCGAGCCCGGACCGCCATGCAAAAACACGATCGGCACGCCCCGCGGGTTACCGCACTCCTCTATATGCAGCTCGTGGATGTCATCGACAGCCAGACGATAACTGGCAAAAGCATCGATGGCTGGATAGAAATCACGCATTCATTCCCCCTTTTGTAAGAAATCGCCTACAACGATAAACTCGACAATCCTACATTATGTGGACACACATACTGATGCCCTGAACCAAACGGCTGATCATACTACACACCAACGACACAAGGACTTGGCAGGAAGGACACAGGGACAAGGATCGAGCAGGAAAGGATTCACAGGGACAAGGATACAGGCAGTAACAGAAACCGCCATGACGGCAAAACGGGAAGCCAGGAAAGCTCATAAGCCAACTCAATCACCTAGGATCAGGATGCCTAAGCCCCGGCAAGGATTGTCGGGGTTTTTTTATGGCTGCGTTTTGGCAATTACCCATCTGGCCTTTATCATAAGACGCATTGTTACCCTGACACTGAATCTCTCATGCGTATACACCGTCGTTATGCCCCGATCCTGTTCGGTGCATTGCTCTCAGCCATCATGGTTTCCATTGTTTCTGCCAGCGTTATCCTGATAAATCAGGGCACCGATGATTTTATATCGCGCTGGTTTACAAGCACGATCACCACCTGGCCCATCGCCTTTCCAACCGTCCTGGTGGTGGCCCCTCTGGTTCGCAAACTGGTCATGAAACTCACCGCCGAACAGACCTCTGGCTAAATATATATTTTTTCAGCGCTATTGCGACTAACACCCGCGCGGCCTTAATCTGCGCATCCCACAATCTGTAGTCACAACGTATGTCGGACACGGCATCTAATCCCTGTATCACCTGCGGCGCCTGCTGTGCGTACTTTCGTGCCAGTTTTCACTGGAGTGAAAGCGAGCCCTCTCTGGGTGGCACCGTACCGCCAGAATTGACTGAAAAATTGAATGACCATCGAGCAGTTATGCTGGGGACAAATTGTGCCAAGCCACGTTGCATTGCCCTGCAGGGTGAAATAGGAACGGCCGTGTTCTGCAGCATCCATCCACAACGCTCATCGGTATGCCGGGAATTCCCGTTTTCCGGGGAAAACAACCAGCCACATGATCGCTGTGACAAGGCACGAGCAGCCCATGGCTTGCCACCACTGATGCCACTGGCGAACACATTAGTTCAATAAGTCAACCCGTAGCTGTTACGCCGGTACCGACAACACTTTCACCAGCACGACAGCTGAATGCAACGCATGAAAGTGTTGTCACGATTTCTGCACCGTAACCGCTTCATTGCTTATAGTTTTTCAACACTATAACTAACCTGCAAACGGCAGGTGCTATTGGCTGCAACCTGCACCACATCATCCGCTGCATTAGCAGATTCAACACACACCATATGCAAATGACCATCAGTACCAAGATCGCCCATTTGTTTGGCTTTTTCTGCCCACGGACTCCACACAATTGTTGAATGGCTACCGCGCTTGGCAATGCGAATAGTGCGTTTCAAACTGGCGTCCTTAATCAAACAATCGGCTATTGATTGCAAATAAATACGATCCACTTCATCGGCAATCGTTATATCGCCGGCCTGGGTTTTGCGTTTGAAGCCATCAACCTTATCCAGATAAGGACAGGCATCAAGCCCGGTAATTTTTACCTGTCGTAAATCACCTACTGCAAAATAAGTGTGCAAGGCCTGGCCAATGGTGATGGCCTGCTTGCTCTGGTTATGTGTTACCAGATCTATATCCAGTGTTTTGCCAATGTTGTAATGCATTTCCAGGGTACAGGCATGTGGCCACATGGCGCGGGTTTTATCATCCTCACACAAACGAAATACCAGGCGGGTTGATTCGCCACTAACCGAAGGCGTGACCGAGATTAAATCCCAGGCAACCGTGCGCGCATAACCATGTGCCGGATATTCTTTTTTTGATTCGTGCGGACCAAACCAGGGCCAGCATACCGGCACACCGCCACGAATCGATTTGCCTGCAGCAAATTTGGCATCCGGCGATAACCAGATAACCGGCTTGCCACCCAGCGGAGTCCAGTCAGTAAGATGCGCGCCCTGCATAACAATAGACGCCGTGGCGGCTTTATTGCGTATATCCACCACGGTTAAACCACCCGGTATTTCTCGAAAGCCCACTTCGCCGTTAATCGAAAACTGTTGGGTTAATGCATTGATATTCGACATTTCGCTCTCTCTTTAAAATTAAAAAACACGTTTCATGCGCGTGACATGAAACCACCGGTTTCGGTATTCACCTTGATTGAATCGCCCTGCTCCAGATATTCAGGCACCTGTACCACCAGGCCGGTAGCCAGCGTTGCCGGCTTGGTGCGTGCAGACGCCGAGGCGCCCTTAATGCCTGGTGCGCATTCAATTACTTCCAGCACCACCGTTGGTGGAATTTCTATGCCTATCACCACT
>JACPVK010000084.1 GCA_016191795.1 Gammaproteobacteria bacterium | reverse complement strand
CGCCTATCATTCATGACCTGATCGAGAGATCGAAAAAAGTAAGATAATAAATAGTGTCGTAACACGACACCTGCCTGCACCCGGCAATGACTCCATGCATTGCTTACCTCCTTACCCGCCAGCATGGCTGGTGACGGAAGACGCAGGCTTGAATGAAAAGCCGGCTCCATGCCGGCTTTTTTATTACGGTTTTACGAATAGAGCCAGCCAGCCTGACTTCAACGTAAAAATTGATACATATATTGCGCATGAGCAGTCTACAATCGTCACACCATGATGAAATCCTTCCTTCACGCACACACCACCAGCATGTCACTCAACGCCATGCTGGCGGATTGTTTTGATCAACTGGGTGATATACCGCCGGAAGCGACGCTGGGATTTATTTATGTCAGCGATACACTGAGCACGGACTTGCCCGTCATCATCACGCGCCTCAAGGAACAAACCGGCATCCAGCACTGGGTTGGCAGTTTAGGCGTTGGCGTCATCGCCAATAATCATGAATATTATGACCAGCCCGCAATCGCGATCATGATTGGCGATTTCAATGAAGATGATTTTCGAATCCTGCCCAACTTCACGCATGACGCCGAATTGCCGGATGATTTGCAACAATGGTGCACCCGGCACGACTTCCATGTAGCCCTGATTCATGGCGACCCACAAAACCACGTTATCCAGAATTTAATCGCACAGTTAGGCTACAACCTGCCCGAAGCCTTTCTGGTCGGCGGTCTCACCTCCTCGCGCCACACGGCTCATCAGGTAGCCGGCGCAGTGCACCATGGCGGTTTATCCGGCGTAGTATTTTCTGACCAGGTAAAAATTTCCAGCAACCTCACCCAGGGCTGCAGTCCGGTCGGTTCTCGTCATCGCATAACACAAAGCGATCGTAATATTGCCTACAGTCTTGACGATCGTCCGGCACTGGATGTGCTCAACGAAGAATGCGGCGACCTGATTGCCCGTGACTGGGAACGCGCGGTGAATTATGTTTTTGTCGGCCTCATCGACAGCGGCGCCGACACCAATGATTACACCGTACGCCAACTGGTCGGCATAGACGAAAACGCCCGCATTTTCGCCATCGCCGACGAACTGGAAACCGGCAACGAATTATTATTCTGCCGCCGTGATGGCAGCAGCGCACAGGAAGACATGCAACGCATGTTACTCGCCATGAAATCCCGTCTCAAAAAGCCACCGCGTGGTGGCATTTATGTTTCTTGCCTGGGTCGTGGGCGTGAACAGTTTGGTGATAATTCAGAAGAAGTACGTTTGATACACAGTGTGCTGGGTGATTTTCCGCTGGTGGGATTTTTTGCCAGTGGCGAGATTCACAAGCATCGCCTGTATGGGTTTACGGGTGTGTTGACTTTGTTTTTGTAATCTTTGCAATTAGCCTGGCAGAAAAATATTTGACGCAAAGACGCGAAGGCGCAAAGAAAAACTTTCCTGTTGTGGGAGCGGGCCATGCCCGCGACATTCCTTGATCAATTTCTCGTTCCCACGCTCTGCGTGGGAACGAGAAGCACCCCTCACCCCAACCCTCTCCCGCAAGGGGAGAGGGAGAAAGCAATAAACCATTTACGTTTTCTTTTTCTTTAAAACTTTCAGTCTCACAACTTCCTGACCAACGTCAATCCATCCGCCACCGGCAACAACGTCATATCCACACGCCGATCATTCAATAACTTTTTATTTAATTCACGTATGGCACGTGTATCTTCATCCTGCACGCGAATGTTGGCGACATCGCCGCCCCACAGGGTATTGTCAATTACGATTAATCCGCCACTGCGCAACAAACGCAAAGTCGATTCGTAATAGCGATCATAATTCGTTTTATCGGCATCGATAAACGCAAAATCGAAACTGGATTGTCCGCCGTCATCCAGCAGTTGTTGCAGGGTCTCAATGGCTGGCGCAATGCGTAAATCAATTTTCTTTTCCACACCGGCATTGCGCCAGTAGGTGCGTGCCATATCGGTCCATTCCTGGTTTACATCGCAGGCAATTATTTTCCCGTCGGCAGGCAGGGCCTGTGCAACCGACAGGGCGCTGTAACCGGTAAACACACCGATTTCCAGGCATTTTCTCGCGCCCGTTAATTTCACCAGGAACGCCATGAACTGGCCTTGTTCGGGTGCGATTTGCATATTCGATTGCTGCATACCTTGCGTGGCGATACGCAGTGTTTTTTGCACCGCGGTTTCTTTAACGGATACGTCGAGCAGGTATTGATACAACTGTTCCGTGAGATTCAGGGTGCGGCTTGACATGTTTAACGCCTCCAGCGAGTTGGATCACTGATTTCAGCCCCCTGGGTTTCAATCCAGGTTTCTACTTCGCGCATTACTTCTTCCGGCTTGCGGCCTTTGCAAGACATGGGCTTGCCAATACGCACAGTAATTGTTCCGGGGTATTTTATGTAACTGTGTTTCGGCCAGAACTCCCCGGCATTGTGCGCAATAGGTAACACCGGATAATCAACTTGCGACGCGAGCACGGCACCACCCAGTTTATAACGCGATTTAACGCCTGGATCTACCCGTGTACCTTCCGGAAAAATAACTATCCATCGATTCTGATCAAGCTTCTTTTTGCCGCGCTCCACTAATTGCTCCATCGCCTTGCGTCCGGCACTGCGATCGATGGCAATAGATTCAAGCAACGCCAGACCCCAGCCAAACACCGGCACAAACAATAATTCGCGTTTGACCACCCAGTGCTGGGGTGGCAGAATTTTTTGTAAAAACAATGTTTCCCAGGTTGATTGATGTTTGCATAAAGCAATGGCCGCGCCCTTTGGAATATTTTCCAGGCCTTCTATACGGTAATCAAGTTTGCAAACATGACGCAACAGAAAGACATTAAACTTTGCCCACGAACTGCCGGTCGCATAACGGATACGGAACGGCAACGGAAATGTCATCATCAGCGCGGCAACAACAATTACCAGTGACACAACATGAAAAAACCAGAACACACTGGCACGAACATACAATTCAAACTTGGACATGATCAGGCTCGATAAAAAAGAAAAAGAAAACGCAAATGAACGCTAATAGGTTTAATATTTTCGCGTTAAATAAAGTGAGGGCGTGCTGATACATCAGGTAACTGCTGCCAATTGTCAGTTGCCATGACAAATAACATTTGCGTTCATTTGCGTTCATTTGCGTTTTCTTTTTCTTTATT
>JACPVK010000021.1 GCA_016191795.1 Gammaproteobacteria bacterium | reverse complement strand
CCTTTTACGGCCAGCGGGCTGAGCGATTTTAATTCGCTGCTATTGTGCTCGGCATCAGGGGATTCCTCAGGGAATAATCGACGCACCACCAGATTCGCCGGCCTGTTCCCCAGGCCAATATCCTCAAGCAACTGATTGAGCGTACTGAAATTGCATTCTTTTAACAAAGGCTCCAGTTTTTCGGGCGGAATTTCATCGAGCACAATTTTTTTATTCAGCAACACCTGCGATAGCAAACGCCGCCCTTGCAGAATGGCGTCTTCAGCGCGCATGTTTTTCAGATATTGACGAATCGTGGTGCGCGCCTTGGCGGTTACAACATAATTCAGCCAGGTGGGATTGGGGTGAGCAGATGGCGATGTAAAAACTTCCACAGTCTGCCCACTGTATAGCGGTGTATTGAGTGGCGCAAAACGGTGATCCACTTTACACGCCACACAGGCATTACCCACACCGGTGTGCACCGCATAGGCAAAGTCGACTGGCGTTGCATGCTTGGGTAGCTTGATGATATCGCCGGTGGGCGTGTACACATAAAGCTCATCCGGGAACAGATCCACTTTCACGCTTTCCAGAAACTCGACCGAATCGCCTGCGCTTTGCTGTAATTCAAGCAGACCGGTTAACCATTCACGCGTGCGTGCCTGGATGTCGTAATTGCCGCCTTCCTTATACAACCAGTGCGCCGCAATACCGGACTCGGCAAACTTGTTCATTTCAACGGTGCGTATCTGCACTTCAATGGGTATGCCGTGTGGCCCAAACAACACTGTATGCAGTGACTGGTAACCGTTTTCTTTTGGAATAGCGATGTAATCTTTAAATTTACCGGGAATAGGCTTGAACAAATTATGTACCACACCCAGCACACGATAACTGTCATCGACCGAGTCCACCACAACACGCAGGCCGTACACATCAAAAATATTCTTGTACGCCAGATTTTTGCTGCGCATTTTTTTGTACACACTGTACGGATGTTTTTTACGCGCCTTGACTTCAGCCACTATACCCAGTTCGTCCAGGCGTGTGGTGAGTGCATTGAGAATGGTTTTGGTAACTTCCTTGCGATGCCCACTGGCACGTGCAATAGATTGTTCGAGTATGCGATAACGCATCGGGTAGCGCGCACGAAAACCAAGATCTTCGAGCTCAACGCGTAAATTATTAATACCTAATCGCCGCGCCAGAGGCACATAAATATCCAGCGTCTCCTTGGCGATGCGGCGACGCTTGTCAGGACGCATCACACCCAGGGTACGCATATTGTGCAAACGGTCAGCCAGCTTGATCATGATGACGCGCAGATCGCGCGCCATGGCCAGCAACACTTTTTGAATGTTGACCGCCTGCATTTCTTTTTTGTTTTTGAATTTGAATTCTTCGAGTTTGCTGACACCGTCTACCAGCTCGGCAACGTCCTGGCCAAATCGTTGTACCAGTTCTTCCTTGCTGACCAGTGTGTCTTCCAGTACATCATGTAACATCGCAGCCGTGATGCTTTTTGCATCCATGCGCATTTCTGCCATGATGCGCGCCACAGCTATGGGGTGATAAATATAGGGTTCGCCGGTCTGGCGATATTGACCTTCGTGGGCATGCGCCCCGAACAAATAGGCTTGATAGATTTCCTTCACCTGATCCGGGCTCATGTAATCTTCAACGACATGGCACAAATCAGATATCAGGAAACGGGCGGGATCGTTACCGGGTGAGCTGGCAGTACTGCTTGCGTTATCAGCGGGCGCTATGTCTTCACCTTTGGCATCAACGATGGCATCAACCTTGGCATCTACTTCGACAATTTGGGTATGTTCAGGATTGATGGCCATAAGTCATATCAGATTTCCCGGGCAAGATCTTCTTCAGATACACCACCCATCATAGCGTGCTCACTGGCGACCACTTCATCAAGAATGGAAGGGCCAATCTTGCCATCGGCAATCTCGCGCAGAGCCAATACCGTTGGCTTGTCGTTTTCGATTGGCACTAACGGCGCACCACCCATGGCAATCTGGCGGGCGCGCTTGGCAGCAACCAGAACCAGCTGAAAACGGTTATCAACAAAAGGCAAACAATCTTCTACGGTTAAACGGGCCATGGTATTCCTCTAGTTCACATTGGAGTTCAGTAATTCTATCAGCAGATGCTCCAGTTGGCGCTCCTGGCGTAACTGGCGTTGCCGGTTGGCGCGAATGATACACCGCAATAGCTGCAGTGCCTGATCAAAATCGTCATTCACCACCAGAAAATCCGATTCGGCATAGTGCGACATCTCGTTCACGGCATCGCGCATGCGGCGATCAATCACTGTTTTATCATCCTGGCCACGCGCTTCCAGCCGTTGCCGCAGGGCTGCACTGGACGGTGGCAGGATAAAAATCGACTGGCAATCCGTATTAATGCGCCGCACCTGACGTGCGCCCTGCCAGTCGATCTCCAGTATCACATCCTTACCAGCCAGAAGCTGCTGTTCCACATGCTGCTGGGAGGTGCCATAAAAATTATCAAACACCTGCGCATGCTCCAGAAAAGCGCCACTTTCTATCATGGATTCAAAATCGGCTTTATCCACAAAATGATAATCGACACCCTGCTGTTCACCGGGACGCATTTTACGGGTGGTATGCGAAACGGATACCACCAGATCAGGCTCATCGGCCACCAGTTTTTTTACCAAGCTGGTTTTACCGGCACCGGAGGGTGCGGAAATGATAAACAGTGTGCCTTTGCCCATGCGTGTACTCGAGTAATGAACGTCACGCCAAGGATAACATTACATGGCCGCCAGTCGAACCGGCTGACGCCTGGCACCCCAGGTACCCGGTTTGGGCTCGAATATGCCAGCCAGTGCCGTACCACATTTATGACAGCAACCACTGGCATCCAGATTCCATTCACTGAGCTCATACCAGTCGCGTCCTATGAGCCGTTGGCCACAATGATGGCAATAGGTGCTTTCGCCGGATTTGTCGTGCACATTGCCGGTATAGGCATAGCGCACACCATTATCCATGGCAATCTTGCGTGCCCGCGTCAACGTGGCGGGCGGGGTAGGCGGCACATCCTGCATTTTCCAGTCGGGATGAAACGCCGTGAAATGCATGGGCACATCCGGCCCCAGCTCCTTGACGACCCAGCGCGTCATATTCTGTATCTCTTCATCCGAATCATTATGGCCGGGTATCAACAGCGTGGTCAGCTCGAACCACACCTGGGTCTCATGCCTGAGATACATCAGGGTATCGAGCACCGGTTGCAAATCACCGCCGGTGAGGTGGCGATAGAAATCATTGGTAAAACCCTTGAGATCCACATTGGCGGCATCCATCACCGCATAAAACTCTTTACGTGGTTCGGGGCAAACATAGCCTGCGGTCACGGCCACGGACTTTATACCCAGCTCGCGGCAGGCCAGCGCCACATCAATGGCGTATTCGTGAAATACCACCGGGTCATTGTAGGTGTAGGCCACGCTGCGACAATTTAAGGCTTTGGCCACCCTGGCAATTTTTTGTGGCGAGGCTTCGTCGGCGAGAGTATAAATTTCACGGGATTTGCTGATATCCCAGTTCTGGCAAAACTTGCACGCCAGATTACATCCCGCGGTACCGAAAGACAGTATGGGTGTGCCCGGCAAAAAATGATTCAGGGGTTTTTTCTCGATCGGGTCAACGCAAAATCCGCTGGACAAACCATAGGTTGTCGACACGATCTTTCCGCCCTCGTTGGCACGCACAAAACAAAGCCCGTGCTGACCCTCTTTCAATTTGCAAAATCGCGGGCATAAATCACACTGCACACGCGGCACTTCACCTTGTTTGGCGTCAAGTGTATGCCAGTATTTTGTTGCTATAGTGTGTGTATTCATAGCATGTACCTCTTGATATCAAATGGTGTCGTAACCATCTATTCACAAGGAGGAAGCGTAAATGATTTACCAGCGACCTGCCGCCGTAGCCGGTATGTTTTACCCTGGCAATCCGGCACAACTACGCCAGGATATTGATGATTATCTTGGCCAGACCAGGATAGTTAATCCACAACCACCCAAAGCCATTATCGTACCGCACGCCGGATACATTTATTCCGGACCTGTAGCCGCCAGCGCTTACATCAATCTACGCCCATTACACCTGCAAATCAAAAAGGTGGTCTTGCTCGGCCCGGCACATCGCGTACCGTTTCACGGGCTCGCTGCCACCTCGGCAGAATTTTTCTTAACACCATTGGGCAAAATAAAAATTGATCGTGCCGCCATCGCATCCATCACTCACTTGCCGCAAGTGATCACACTGGATGAGGCACATGAACAGGAACACAGCCTTGAAGTGCAATTACCCTTCCTGCAGGTTCTTCTGGATGATTTCCAACTGATACCGCTGGTGGTTGGTGATGCCAGCAAAAAAGAAGTGGCAGAGGTTTTAAATCTCCTGTGGGGTGGTGATGAAACACTCATTGTTATCAGCTCTGATCTCAGTCATTACAACAGCTATAGCACGGCACAACAAATGGATCGCGCCACCTCCATAGCCATAGAAAAATTACAGCCCGAACATATTCATTACGATATGGCCTGTGGCCGTAATCCGGTTAATGGCCTGCTTGAAGTCGCCAGACTAAAACACCTGCACGCCAAAACGCTCGACTTGCGTAACTCAGGCGATACCGCTGGCGATAAAAGTCGCGTCGTCGGTTATGGCGCCTACGTTTTTAACAACGCCTGATAACATGGCTGACACACCACTCACCCGGGATGAAAACACGACGCTACTCAACATTGCGCGCGAATCCATAACCTATGGCCTGGAACACAACAAACCATTGCCGGTAAATGTGTATCACTTCAGCAACAGCCTGCAACAACATCGCGCCACATTTGTCACCTTGCATCTGCATCATCAATTGCGCGGCTGTATCGGCACACTTGAGGCGCACCAGCCACTGATTAAAGATGTCGCCGATCACGCCTACGCGGCGGCATTTGAAGATCCGCGTTTCCCGGCGGTGACAAACAGGGAGCTGTCATTACTGGACATTCACATCTCCATACTCACACCGCCAATACCTATGACATTCACTTCTGAAGAGGATTTATTGCGTCAGATACAACCGGGTGTGGACGGATTAATTTTGCAATCAGGCGTTCATCGCGGCACGTTTCTGCCATCTGTATGGGAACAGTTGCCGGAACCAGAACAGTTTTTAAAACATTTGAAAATGAAAGCGGGGCTGGCGGGGAATTACTGGAGTGGTAATGTGAAGGTTAGTCGTTATACGACGGTTTCGATTCCCTGATGCGTATTGTTTACCGATATTTTCCTGGACCTGGAAATCCATTATTCACCTGCTGGCAAAAAATGAATTTGGTCGGAGTGACAGGATTCGAACCTGCGACCTCTACGTCCCGAACGTATTTCCCATCACTTTTTCAATATATCTCAGTGAACACCAAACACCATCAGGATCACATCAAAAAGCCCGTTAAATAAGGATTATATAAATATTGTTTGTTTATGGTGGTACACCAACAATCCCTTGATATACTCTCAATCAGGACTTACCGGGGACTTACGGAATGAAAAAGCCACTAAACAAGACCACCATCAAAGCGATTAAGCCATCAAGCAAACCCTTCGAAATAAACGACGCGGACATAAAATCCCTGAAAAGTCACTCCATATTCTATCCGGCCCATGGATATCCATTAATAACGGAATTTTCCGAGGCTATAAAAGGCGCAGGCATGATGACTTAGAGCATAAAAAAACAATGCCTCAGGTAAGCAAAATTTACAGGCTATTCAAATACTTCTGAATGTAGCCCCTCTACCGTTCATCTCATACACCGAAAGCGGTTGAATAAAGCATGGCATTATCAGGACGTAGCCCAAGAAATCATTAACCAATCACAAATATGTAGATGGAGCTTACAAATGAAATTCCCGCAATTCGCTTTAATCGTCATCACTCTAGTTTTATCCACAAGTACCAATGCAGCATTATTATCTCGTTTAGGTGGCTTAGCCTATTATGATACTGATTCAGACCTAACCTGGCTTACAGATACTAGATACGCTATGACTAGCGGTCATATTTCGGGAGGGTATATGAACTGGGTTGATGCCAATGCCTGGGTAACTGGTCTGGAAGTCGCAGGTGTCACAGGATGGAGATTACCTAATGGAGAAGCTGGTTGTACGTGGAATTGCAACGGAGAATTGGACAATATGTTTTACAACATATTCGAAGGCACTCCAGATTTTATCCCGATACTATACCCTAATGAAAACTACAAATTATTTTTAAACTTAAATTCTACATATTGGACGTCTACGAGAGAATCTTGTTTTTGCGGCAATTATCATGAACTTATTTATTTTGATTATTTCTTTGATTTCCTTACCGGTGCGCAAGCAAACACAAATAACTTCATGGCTTGGACATGGGCTGTGCATGATGGCGATGTAGGCGCTGTTCCATTACCTGCTGCTGTGTGGCTATTTCTCTCCGGATTCATCGGATTAGTCGGTATAGCAAAACGAAAAACTTATTAGCCAGTTTTAGAGGGGTTTCTAATTGCAAAAAATGTCTGGGATATATTTACAAGATAGACACTGTTAAAGCGACCCTTATACAACTCAGCACATTCTTTTTATAAGGCAACCAAGGAAGCTTAGGTAACAGCATAAAATAAACAAACTGCCCATGAGGTCAGGGAGCCTCAGCGCTAAGCTCTATCCGTGTAAAAGCATCTTCTGCCAAAGCAGCAAGAAGGAGCAAATCATCTTGTGGGAGACGGATGATAATGGAGTGCGATTCATTATCTGGAATTACTGGCTCATGAACGATGCGAACCTTTCGAGCCCCACACGATGCGCAAGTGTCCTGAATATTCTTGACATTGCCTATACCAAAAGCGCTTTTTGCACCAACCTTTCTTGTCTTACGAAACACACTTATCGATGATTGGACATTGAATTGGTCTGATCCCTTAAAATATTCCAACCAATTGACCGATAAGCCGCGCTCTTCTGGCCTTAGCTCAAATGCCTGCGGTAGAAAGCCAATTATATTTTCATGCTCATCTAGCATTAGCTTTTTGTATGGCACGAATCGCATCACATGATTATCATCAGGCAGATACATTGCTACCTATCTTTTGGGAAAAACCAATGCTCAGGTTTATAAGGGCCTAGAATAGTGATTAATCTATTAATATCGGCTAAACCAGCGCTACGCTCCGTCTCATCTTGAATACGCATACTGACAATCCACTTAACACGATCATTTGGCAAAAACTCGATTATTAAGCGATCTTTATCCGCCTGCCAAGACGTTATTAGATTCCCCTCATTAGACAGCCCAAAGTTAGGGCATCGCTCAGCTTTGCATTGTAATGCCCATCGAATAAACAGCTTGAAAGACAATAAATTTATTGGCTTATCGCCTGATTCCCACTCATCAATCTCATGAAGAATATCTATTTGACGAAATAACTTTTCGCGCCACTCTGGTTTAAGATGCATTGATATTTGAGAAATCAAAATTTTTACGTTTGAGCGAGCATCAAAAAGTGTTTCCTCAATTGTCCGTTCTTTTTGGCTTGAAATGGCCCTGCTCACTACGGCACAAGATGGTGAAGGCTCTGACTCAAGATTTCTAATATTCCTCATGATTTCCTCTATTGGCCCATCATTTTCACTGGTGAACGGTTTACTCAACATTAATGATGAGCAGCCCGAAGGATGGGTAGCCCCAATGCCCTGAGGAAATAAGGGCATCATGATTCGACCACTAACTACATCAATATTTTGTGTGCTCTTGTTAGCCATCT
>JACPVK010000020.1 GCA_016191795.1 Gammaproteobacteria bacterium | reverse complement strand
TGTTAAATCTCAGGAAGCACTGGATTTCTGGATGCATAAACTGGAATTAAAAGATCCGAAAAAATTTCTGCCAAGACTGGGCATGGTATTGAATGCCATCGTTGGTGAAGAATCCAGCTGGTGGTTTAACCGGGAAGAATTACGTAGTCGTCTGCCAGAGCATTAATTAAATAACAGGAATATTTTCCGACTGTTTATCTGTTTTACTACTAACAACTCACGTGAAAAGAATAGCATTCTAATTTTTTCACCACAGACGACTCACGGATGCAGGAGGTAGCGCAACGCATGACGATTCCATGGATGGAATCGGTAGAGTCGCGTCTGGAACGAAGACCGGACAGTTACCGAGCACACAGAGAGCACAGAAGATTTTGTGTTGATTTCTCTGTGACCTCCGTGTGCTCAGTGGTAATTTTTTTGCCTGATACATTAATCTATTGTTTCCATGTATTCCGGTACTACCAAGAGCCACATTCGCTCATGGTTTTTTACCAACCTTAACTATACTCTTCCCGGCAGCCTTCAAAACTCCACAAAACAAAGAATCCTGATCCAGCTTTCAGCTACATAACTGAAATGACCTAATAATGACTACTAATGCGTTGGCTCACTCAATTTTACTGGCTTTAGCCTATCTCGCTGCTGGCTGGCTCGGTTTGCAAATTCCCTCTGTGGGTACACATATCACGCTAGTCTGGTTCCCGACGGGCATAGCGGTTGCAGCGTTGCTGCGATGGGGATGGAGACTTTGGCCAGGTATTTACCTCGGCGCATTTCTCGCCAATCTGGCTATTGGTTCTGCATGGCCACTGGCAGCAGGCATTGCTGTGGGCAACACACTGGCTCCACTGCTCACGGCCAGTTTATTAAAACGTGCAGGTTTCCACCCAGCATTCGATCGCGAAAGAGATGTTGCCATTTTCATTGGAGCCGCTTGCCTGGGCATGATGTTGTCTGCATTTGGCGGTGTCACGAATCTTTATGTCGCGGAATTAACGCCTGCGGAATCCGCAGTCTCTTCCTGGCTAACATGGTGGATGGGAGACACTGTCGGGGTGCTGCTGGCCGCTCCCATACTTCTGAGCCTTAGCCTGGATAAACTCACAATTCTTGGGCGCAATCACCGGGAGTTTCTACTCTGGGTACTCGCTTCATGCGCGACAATCTGGCTGGCATTTTTCCATGACTTCGATGTGCAGGGCCAGGCATTGCCTCTGGCGTTTCTGACCTTGCCATTACTGGCATGGGCAGCCTTGCGTTTCGGCAATCCCGTCACGGCACTTGCCGCTTTGTCCTTCTCGGTAGCGGCCGCCTGGGGCACGGCCACGGGGCATGGCACCTTCAATCTGTATGAGCTTCATATCAGCCTGTTTCTGCTATGGAGTTATATGACAACCACAGTACTCACGGGCTTGCTGATCACGGCCTTACAGGCTGAACGCAGGCAGGCGGAACAAACCCTGCGCAGCAGTGAGGCAAGGCTGGGTTCCATCATCAACGCGGCACCCATTCCGTTTGCCCTCAACGATGAAAAGCAGAATATTACATTCCTGAACAAACCCTTCGTGAACACTTTTGGATACAGCCTGGAAGACATTCCAACACTGTGCGACTGGTGGCTTAAAGCTTACCCGGATCCCGCTTACCGCGAGTGGGTAAGATCCACCTGGCAATCCCGCTTCGATCATTCGAAAGAACATGGATCCGAATTCCAGCCACTGGAAGTGAAGATTGTATGCAAGGACGGCGCAACAAGAACTGTGCTGGTCAGCGCTGCACCGCTGGTAGGAAACTACATAGACACGCACTTGGTTGTCCTGTATGACATTACCGAACGCATACAGGCTGAGGGCGTTATCTGGAAGCAGGCCAACTTTGATTCACTCACTGGCCTGCCTAATCGCGCCATGTTCCGTAACCTGATGCAGCAGGAGATAATGAAATCCGAGCGCACGGGAACACAACTGGCACTATGTTTAATTGACCTCGACCAATTCAAGGAAGTGAATGACGCGCTTGGCCATGACATCGGCGACATCCTGTTGAAAGAGGCTGCTCTTCGAATTAGCCACTGTATGCGCGGTTCGGATACCGTGGCCCGTCTGGGCGGGGACGAATTCACCATCATCATTTCTGAGGTGACTGAAACAGCTCACCTGGAGGCAATTGCGCAAAAGCTTATCACTGAACTGGCAACACCTTTTCAACTAGGCAGTCAAACGGTTCATGTTTCCGCCAGTATCGGTATCTGCCTGTACCCGAATGATGCAAACAATATTGATAGTCTGATGAAGAATGCTGACCAGGCAATGTACGCCGCAAAGAATCAAGGACGTAACCGATTCAGCTACTTCACCCCGGCCATGCAGGAAGCAGCTCAAATCAGGTTGAGCCTGAGCAATGACATGCGTCTGGCACTTCAGCGTCAGGAATTTCTGCTGCACTACCAGCCGCAAGTCAGTATTGAATCGGGCCGGGTCACCGGTCTTGAGGCGCTGGTACGATGGCAACATCCGGAAAAAGGGCTCATACCACCGGGCGTATCCATACCGATTGCAGAAGATACCGGCCTGATCCTGCCACTGGGCGAATGGGTGTTGCGTACAGCCTGCTACCAGCTCAAACAATGGCGCGAGCAAGGCATGGTGGATGTGCAAATGTCCGTAAACCTGTCTGCCCGGCAGTTCCGCCAGGAAAATTTAGCCGCATCCATTTCACGTTTACTGGAGGAAATCGGCCTTCCGGCTTCCAGTCTGGAACTGGAAATCACCGAGAGCCTGGCCATGGATAACCCCGTGGAAAATACCCGAACATTGCACAACCTGCGAAACATTGGCGTGGGCGTTGCCATCGATGATTTTGGCACGGGCCATTCCTCGCTTGGTTACCTCAAGGACTTCCCCATCAGCTGCCTCAAACTGGATCGCTCGTTCATTATGCATATCGAAACAGAACCCAACGATGTCATTATCGTTTCGGCAGCGATAGAACTGGCGCACGATCTGGGGATGGATGTTGTGGCGGAAGGAGTGGAAACGAGTAAACAGGTGGAATACCTGTATCGTTTGAGGTGCGACATCATTCAGGGGTATTACTATTGCAAGCCACTGCCTGCCGGGGAAGTTATTCGATATATAACGGATCGCAACCAGTCGCCCTCACACCCGACAGGCAACAACATTCCGCCCATGGATGTTCTGGTAATTGATGATGATGAATTTATCTGTACGATGATGGCCAGTGTGTTCGATAGCCTGGGTCACAGACCCCATACCGTAACGAACCCGATCGCGGGACTGGACATAATCCAGCAGAATCCTGGTCAATTTGGCCTGATTCTGGTGGATATGCTGATGCCCAAAATGTCTGGAATCGATCTGGTGCAAGCAATAAGGAAAATTAACCGTGACGTGCCAATTGTTATCTGCACCTCATACAGCATTGATGCCATACACAAAGCCTTTAAACCATTTGAAAAAACATGCAACCTGCTAAATGGGATTAACTGCTTCATACTGGAAAAACCCTTTACAGGCGATGAGGTCGCACATCTTGCCCAGAAGATCTTTCATGTCCCTGCACACCTCTCGGCATAATCTGAATATCGATGGTGAAAATATTTATTGAATGAACTGCTATTTTTTCACACGACACAATCGTGCTGGAACACTGGCTGGTCAAATATAATAGAACACATTTAGCTTCCTCAACTCGACAACCTGTGCAACTCTTCATCCGCCCGACGTAACCGTGTACCCAACTCCTGGCCTAATCGCATTAGCAACTTGATCGCCACATCCGGATGTTGTTCGCGTAATTTCCTGAAAGCATGGCGATCCAGCTTGAGTAATTCGCTATCGACAATGGCTTTGGCATCGGCCGTACGTAATCCCTGTTTAAGAAAAGCGATTTCACCCAGGAACGCACCTGGTCCGCATTTTGATAATCGTTTGTAGTGATACTCGGTATAAGGCAACAGTATATCGATATCACCTTCGAGGACGACAAACAGTTCTTCACCCGGATCATTTATATGAAATAGATAGTCGCCAGATTTGAGTGAAACGCGGGTCATGTATTGTTGAAGTGTCGTCACATCATTCGCTGCAAAATCGGCGAACAAATTGCCTTCGGATAATTCGACGCGATGAATGGACTCAGGGTCTACACCCAGTTCGGCAAGTAATTTATTTTCCGCATATTCAATCGCTTCATCGGCATCAATAAATGTTTTAACGGGGTAAGTACCCGTGTGGTGGGCGCTGATGCGGCGCAATGATTTTTCCACCTTGTGGCTGAGGCCTTTGCCTTTGCGTACGTTGGTGAATACCAGCTCGCCACCACTCACATGAATACGGTCGATCATTTGCCGAAACATGCGCACCGCGGTGAGGTCGACCTGATGAACACGCGCCATATCCAGAATGATGGTGACAGGCATGTTAAAATCGTCAGTTAATTTTTCAAACAGATAATCGACGGTACCAAAAAACAAATTACCGGTGAGCTCATAAATCAGGACCTGATTGGCATGCAGATTCAGCAACGCTCTTTGTGAATCACTGCGTTGGCGAACAGAGGGGCGCTGTGCAAGATTAGAGCGCCGATGAATCACCGGCGATTTAATTTGCGCACGCACAAATTGCAGAATGGCGACAACCAGGCCAACACCAATCGCCGCCATCAGGTTATAAGCAAGGGTAACGCCAATCACCAGCAAGGCAGTGGCACCATCGAGACGGCTGGCGCGGCGTTTCAGCCAGACAAACATATCCCACTTGATCATGCTCATAATGGCAACATTGAGTATTAATCCGGCGAGCACACTCACCGGCAATAACGCTGCTACCGATCCCAGCAACAACACACACAACGTAAATATCAATGCGCTGAACAACGCCACACCACGCCTGCCGCCGCTCTGCACAGATACCAGAGTCGCCCCCGTGGTACCGGAACCGGCAATACCGCCGAACATAGCCGCCATCATCTGGCCAATACCCTGTCCGGTTAATTCACGTTTGGCATGATGCCGCGTGGTGGTAGCAGAATCAGCCACCACAGCGGTCAACAAATTATTGGTTGCGGAAAGTACGGCGAGTGCGGCGCTTACCGGTAAAATAATTGCCCAGGGAATTTCATTCGCAGAAATATATTCTGATTGGAAAGGATTAATCACATGCAACTCGGTCACACCCGGCAGGCTGCCTACCAGCCAATGTTCCGGCGCGGCAACGCCTGACACCAGAACCAGCCCATGAAACAACAACGTGCCGATCAACAATCCTGCTACGGTATCCGGTAATTTTTTCCAGTAGCGTGCAGCCATTGCCATGGCAACAAAACTGCTAACGGCTGTAACCCACGGTATCCACAATGCCTGTAGCAACAATTGTTGATAGTGCTGCACTTCCAGCAACCGCAATTGCGACAGAATCATCAGCAGGGCAGAGCCGGTTACGAATCCGGATACGACGGGGTAAGGGATAAATTTAATTAACCTGCCACCGTTACTCAGGCCTATTAACACTTGCATGGCGCCACTGATCAGTAACAGCAAGGAAATTAATACAATGAGTTGTTCGGCCGCATAGCCCTGGGCGGAAAGTGTGACCAGTGCACCGCCAACCAGGACCATGGTAGGGCCGGTGGGTGCGCTGACCATGCCAATGCTGCCGCGCGCCAACCCGGAAAATAAACAAAGGAAAATAGTGGTGATTAAACCGGCCAGTGCCGCCGATGACGCGCTGATACCGTAAGGTGTCCAGAGGGCGATACCAAATGCTGTCGCCTGCGGCAATATGACAGCACTGGCAGCCAGGCCGCCGAAAATATCGCCCTTCGCAAACAAAGCTTTCAATCAGGTTGACCTGGAATAGATGATTTTCTGTAGGTGCGCCTTCAGGCGCACAAAAATTAACATCTGTGTTTCAGGCTCCCTGTGCGCCTGAAGGCGCACCTGCAACAGACCCTTACTTAGATGGCATCGTCGTCAGACTTGTTTTTATTCTGGCCTATACCATGCAATTTCACCACCTTGCCCTGCTTTTGTTCATCAACATAATGCGGGCGATGCAGGCTGGGTTTACCCAGTAATTCGGTTATTTCGCGCTCTCTGGCGGCGATTAGCACGAACGACTGACGAACGTCTTCCATGGTTTTTTCGCTTAGAGGGTGCCGCAAACCAGGGCCTGGCGTGATTTCGCGCACCACGCTGGATAACACCTGGCGCAGGGTGACGAGGATCTGGTGTTCTTTCATTAATTCATCATTCATGCTTAATCTTCCAAAAGAGTGACTTGAGCCCTGGGGCCGGCCACGGATATAATACCTGAGTAGTTTACTAGGATATAGATCAGGTGTGCCATGCCCTATTTTGTTTACCGTATCGAAAACGCCGAAATGGCCATGCTCAAGCAACTCCAGCTCATCAAGACATTTGATTCCTTCAAGGAAGCCAAAACCTTTGCCCGCGAACAGCGCGTTGCGCAAAAGCCCGATGACAAGGCCATCATTAAAGTGATGTTCGCTGACAACGAATTACACGCCGAAGAGCTGCTCATGGAAAAGCGTGATAAACCTATCGTCATGGAACACGAAAAATAATATCGGGCGCCCGTCGTGGACGAAGACGAATACCGAAGCGCCTATAACAGTATTAATGGGCTGCGCTGTGTCTTTGAAAAAGCCATGTGTTCATTACATGGCCGCTGTTCACAAGGGCACATGTTTCAGCTGGCAGATCGACACGGCTATGGTTGTGATTCACCCGATGCACAACAGCAATGCAGCCATTTGTTAAATCATTTGCGTAGCCAGACCCGATTTGTATTCAAATTACCGGAAATTGAAGGACCGTTGCCGCACAACAAGGAGATCAGAGTTCAGAACGGCGGTCTGGTTGGTTTGCGTAAACTCCTGGATGAAACCGCTGACGCTTCACCCATCGCCGATGTATCACAGGTGGTACAACAGGCGATCAGGCAATACGGCGGTGTCGAAAACATTCCCTATGCACGCGTTATGCAATCGGTCACTGCCTGGCAGGCTCGGCCCAAACATCGCTCGGGAAACCGCTGAGTTTTCCTGTATTATCACGGCACATAAAAATATCGGCGTGACACAACATGGAATTCATCACCACATTCATTGACATTGTTTTACATCTCGACGTCCACCTGGAATTGTTACTGACAAACTATGGTGTCTGGATATATGGCATCCTGTTTGCCATCATATTCTGCGAGACCGGGCTGGTGGTAACGCCGTTTCTGCCAGGTGACTCGTTACTGTTTGTTGCCGGCATGCTGGCTGCCAAAGCATCCGGCTTCGATATCGAAATCCTGATTCCTGTATTACTGGCTGCAGCCGTGTTAGGCGATAACACCAACTACTGGATCGGCCGCTACTTTGGGCCGCGTGTTTTTCGCTGGGAACAATCCAGATTCTTCAACCGCGCGGCCTTCGACAAAACCCACTCATTTTTCGAACACCATGGTGGCAAAACCATCATCATTGCGCGCTTCCTGCCCTTGTTACGCACCTTTGCGCCCTTTGTTGCCGGTGTTGCCAACATGACTTACAAACGCTATGTGGTACTGGATTTTTTTGGCGGAGTTTTATGGATAGGTTCGCTAACGCTGGCAGGATACTGGTTAGGAAAATATGCGTTTATAAAAGACAACCTGACACTGGTGATACTGGTGATTATCGGTTTATCGCTGCTACCGGTCACTATCGGTTATATCAAACACCGCAATGAGCGCAAGGCAACATTGCAGTGATTTAATTCTTTTTTAGCGGCACTGCGTTCTGAAACTTGCAGCCTTGCCGGTACACAAATCCGACTCAAATATTTCAGCGGGCTTTTCTGCTTCAGCAGCGGGTTTGGTCTCAACCGGCTTTGGTTGAGCCTGACTGCGATTTTTCTGTTCGTCCTGCTGGCGTTTTTGCGCTTCCACACGACGACGTTCCTCTTCCTGCTTTCTTTGCTCGTTCTCGGCTTTTAGCTGTGCCTGTTTTTGTTGCTCCTGTTCCTGCAGCGCTTTTTTACGCTGGGCTTCGCGCTCCGCTTCTTCCTTGCGTGCTTTATCGGCGGTAACGCGTTTTTCTTCTTCCTGTTGTGCCTGCTGCTTTTGTTTATTCAACAAATCAGATACGGCGTAATAAGCGCCTTCAGAGCCAGGTATACCCTTGACGGTGGCACGCTTGAATTCAGTCTGGGCCTGGGCCAGATTTTTCGGCATGCCTATGCCTTCCTGATACATTTCACCCAGTATCATACTGGCTTCACCATCACCACCATCGGCATCGGATTTGACCTGTTGCAACCAGGATTTATGTTCCGGCCGAAAACCATTCAGTTTTATTTGCATGTAGGTAAGACGATTTTGTGCTGGCTTGAAATTATTTGCAGCCGATTTTTCATACCATTGTTTGGCCGCTCCCAGATCCAGCGCCACACCGCGTCCGGTTTCATACATATTACCCACTTTAAACTGCGCCTGGGCATTGCCGTTATCAGCCAGTTTTTTCTGGAACTCGAATATGCCGGCATCAAAATCCTCTGCCATCGACACAGAAGTGGCACTCAACAGCAAGCAGGCGACACACAATTGTCTGACCAGCAACAGTAATTTTTTGATGCGTTTTATTTGCATAAAATAGGTTCCAAAAAAGCCCAGGCTAATCAACCTTAGAAGATGGCGTCCATGGCAACGCTGATGACATTAAATGATTCAACGGCTGAATCTTCCAGAGACGCAAATCCCTGGCCCTTACCCGCGGTTAAATCCACTTTCTGTACTTCAAATTTAATGGCCACACTGTCATCAACCGTGTATTTCAAACCCAGTGCTACTGAATCCTGAGTTTTTGGTGTTTGCACGACTGCTGCACCACAACCTGGTATGCCACACAACGGATCCAGTAAATCCGTCGGCCCGGTGTAATTATCCCCAGAAGAAGTACCGAAGGTTACATGCGGTAAAAATTTACCCATGTTGTAACCCAGTGTCAGATAAGCCCCTTTCTGATTGGGAAAAATACCCTGGGTCTGGCCTTCAGTATCCGTGGCAACCGCTTCGGTATACATAACAAAACCACTGACATCAACGGACGCACCAACGGTGTACATCACACCCCGGTCATCTTCATCCAGCAGCTCCACAGTTGAGTTGGTTGCCGGATCAAATGCCTGAACCTGAATGACCGGGCTGATAGCACCAGCACGAATTGTGAAGCTTGGTGTATCCAGCTGGAAATTCACACCATAACCATCATTGGCTTTCATCTCCAGAGCGCCATTTTCCGCCTGGGCAGAACCTATAAAGATTTGCGAAGTGAGCTTGGCGGTACGGCCAAAACGGTTCACATTCAATAATTCAAGACCCAGAAAGTTACGCAGGGGATTATTGTTATAAACCTCAACCGGCGGGCGTACCCACGGATGCAAATAACCTACTTTCGCGTAATCGGAAAGCAGGAAAGTGGTGAGATTGAGTTTACCGGCGCGAGCACTGACGTCGGTGGAAAGCTGGTAACTAAGGTATGCCCATTCGGCATCGACATTAAAATTGCTGTCGGTGGCGGTTGCCAGCAGCTGGGCAGCACCACTGACGCGGTCGGTGACCTGGGTGCGCAAATTAATGCCATAGTGGGAATCGTTTTCGAAGGAGATGTTTTCTGTTGTATTACTCAGATATTTTCCTTCTTCACTGATATTGGCAGCGCCAAGCGTAAGAAAGCTGTTGATGTCCACATCGCCCGCCTGGACGGTGGTGGTCAGGGCTGCTGCCAGTGCGGTTAATACATACTTGTTGAACGGCATGTTCATTCTCCAGTCATTAATATAAGAAAATACCCACATTCTACATTTGATGATGGGCATTTTCCTTATTTCGTGTCATGACACAATCGCCCGCATGGGGGGTTATGACTACCAGCGGGCGGCCTGCTTGATCGCCATACCCAAATCGGCCGGTGACCGCGTAGTGGTGACACCGGCCTTTTCCAGAGCAGCAAATTTCTCGGCAGCCGTGCCTTTTCCACCAGCAATAATAGCCCCTGCATGGCCCATGCGCTTGCCTTTAGGAGCAGTGGCACCGGCAATAAAGGCAGCTACCGGCTTTTTCACATCCGACTGGATAAACTCGGCGGCTTCTTCTTCCGCATTTCCGCCAATCTCGCCCACCATCAATATGGCATGGGTGTCGGGGTCTTCCTGAAACAGGCGCAGGCAATCAATAAAATTGGTGCCTTGAATCGGGTCGCCACCGATACCGATGCACGTGCTTTGTCCAAACCCCAGATCACTGGTTTGCTTCACCGCTTCATAAGTTAAAGTGCCGGAGCGAGACACAATGCCAACCTTGCCAGGCTTGTGAATATGGCCCGGCATGATGCCAATCTTGCATTCTCCCGGTGTAATAATTCCCGGGCAGTTTGGGCCAATCAGTCGAGCACCGGCCTGATCAACCGCTATTTTTACCTGCATCATATCGAGTGTGGGAATGCCTTCGGTAATGCACACAATCAGCTCAATACCGGCATCCACCGCTTCCAGGATGGAATCTTTACAATAGGGTGCGGGCACATAAATAACCGATGCTGTCGCAGCGGTGTTGGCGACAGCATCTTTTACTGTGTTAAACACCGGCAAGCCCAGATGGGTTGCACCCCCTTTACCGGGAGTGACGCCACCCACCATTTGCGTACCATAGGCCAATGCCTGCTCGGAATGAAACGTACCCTGCTTGCCGGTGAAGCCCTGGCAAATTACTTTGGTATCTGCATTAATCAGTACACTCATTTCACACCTCCCGCTGCAGCAACGGCTTTTTTAGCGGCCTCGGTCAGTCCGTGCGCTGTGATTAAATTCAAGCCGCTTTTTTCCAGCAAGGCAAAACCTTTTTCGGCACTGTTACCTTCCAGCCGCACCACAATGGGTACAGTAACACCCACTTCCTGCACCGCTCCAATAATGCCTTCGGCAATTAAATCGCAACGCACAATACCGCCAAAAATATTCACCAATACAGTTTTAACTTTGGTGTCAGACAAAATAATTTTGAATGCTTCGGCAACCCGTTCTTTGGTAGCACCGCCACCTACATCCAGAAAATTAGCGGGATCACCGTTGTGCAGTTTGATCATATCCATGGTTGCCATGGCTAAACCCGCTCCGTTAACCATGCAGCCGATATTGCCATCGAGAGCGATGTAATTTAATTCCCATTCCTTGGCGCGATTTTCACGCTCATCTTCCTGGCTGGCATCACGCATTTCCATTAATTCTGGCTGTCGATAAAGCGCGTTATCATCGACATTTATCTTGCCATCCAGACACAATAATTCACCGGTATTGGTCACCACCAGTGGATTAATTTCCACCAGGCTCAGGTCACGTTCAACAAACAATTTTGCCAGGCCGGTCAACATCTTCGTGAACTGATTGACCTGTTCACCATAGAGCTCCAGACCAAATGCCAGCTTACGACACTGATAAGGCATCAAGCCCAGCATTGGATCAACTGTCGTACGCAGAATTTTTTCCGGCGATTCAGCCGCCACTTTTTCAATTTCCACACCGCCTTCGGTCGACGCCATAATCACCACCCGACGCGTGGAGCGATCGATAACTGCGCCAACATACAACTCGCGCGCAATATCACAGGTTTCTTCCAGTAATACATGATTCACCGGCTGGCCATCGGCGCGTGTTTGATAAGTCACCAGACGGGTACCCAGCATTTTCCCAACCAGATGCTGCGCATCTTCTGCAGAATTAACCAGTTTTACGCCGCCCGCCTTGCCACGACCACCCGCATGCACCTGGGCTTTAACCACCCAGCTTTTGCCGTTTAATGTTTTGAGTGCAGGCTGTACATCTCCCACCGAACTCACAACACGGTTATGGGGTACCGGCATGCCATATTTGGCAAATAAATGCTTGGCCTGATATTCATGAAGATTCATGCGGATTCTCCGTTGAATGCAACTACATCGTTAAAGAGATGGAAGGGAAGCGCACATTGTGCGCGAACCTCCACGAGATGAAAAGTTTGTCGGCTAAAGAATTATTTATTGCTGCGTTTTTGTGCAATATGAATAGCCCGTCCCTGTACCGCCAGAGCCGCCTCATGAAACGATTCGGCCAGAGTCGGGTGAGCAAACATGGTTAATGCAATATCTTCACTGCTGGCGCCCATTTCCATGGCGATCACCGCCTGCGCAATCAGCTCGGAGGCCTGTGGGCCAATAATATGCACACCCAGAATACGATCGGTTTCAGCCTGTGCCAGTATTTTTACCATGCCGGTGGTATCGCCCATTGCCCGTGCACGGCCGCTGGCAGCAAACGGGAATATTCCGGCACGATACTTTTCACCGGATGACTTGAGTTGTTGTTCGGTTTTTCCTGCCCAGGCAATTTCCGGCTGCGTGTAAATCACTGACGGTACCAGATCATAATTGACTCTGGCTGCATGCCCCGCAATACGCTCGGCAACCATAATGCCTTCTTCCGATCCTTTATGCGCCAGCATAGGGCCTCGTACCAGATCACCAATGGCGTAAACACCGGGTATCGAGGTTTCACAAAACATATTCACATGAATGAATCCGCGTTCATCCATCACCAGCTGGGTGGCGGTTTCAAATATTCGATGCGAGTTGGGCTGACGACCCACGGCGACAATCAATTTATCAAAACTTTCTCCATGCTCGCCGCTGCTATCCTGATATTTCACCGCAACCTGACGCGATTTATCCTTGCCCTGAATATCGGCGGACACCAGACGTGCACCCAGTCGTATATCCATACCCTGCTTGCCAAAGGCACGCTGCGCTTCTTTGGCAATTTGCGCATCGGCAATGGATAAAAATTCTTCCTGCGCCTCGATCATCACCACTTCAGCACCCAGGCGTTTCCACACACTGCCCAGCTCCAGACCAATGACGCCGGCACCAATGACACCCAAACGTTTCGGCACCTCGGTAAAGGCCAGCGCACCGGTTGAATTAACAATCATCTCGCCGTCACAGGGCGCCGAGGAAATATTGATCGGTGATGAGCCGGTCGCAATGATGACGTTATCGGCAGCAACTTTACTGACCTTGTCATCGTGAGATGTAATTTCAACCTGTTTATTTATCAGCAATCGGCCCCGACCTTTAATCCAGGTCACCTTGTTAGCCTTGAACAAGGCTTCAATTCCGTTGGTTAAATCACTGACCACTTTTTCCTTGCGCGACATCATGGCCGCCAGATCAAGACTTACTTTACCCAGGGTAATGCCGTGTTCTGTCATACCATGCTGACAATGCGCAAATAACTCGGATGATTCGAGTAACGATTTGGATGGAATACAACCTACATTCAGGCAAGTACCGCCCAATACCGGTTTATTATTTGAATCCAGCCAGTTATCCACACACGCTGTATTCAACCCCAGTTGCGCGCAACGAATGGCAGCTACATAACCGGCTGGTCCAGCGCCCATAATTACGACATCATATTTATCAGTCATTAGACTACATCTCAGTTGTAGGGTGGGCACCGCCCACCATCTGAATATCCAACGCAAAGGCGCGTAGGCGCAAAGAACGCAAAGTTTTTTGTATTAACAAACCGCAGACCGGCAACTATGTTTGTCATATTCAATTCATTCAGACAACACACGGAAAAAATACATTCTCTGCGACATTTGCGTCTTAGCGTTGGAAATTTTGTTCTCGCTTCCGTTATTTCTAAACACCAATAATCATGCGCGCCGGATCTTCCAGACAATCTTTTATGGTGACCAGAAATTGCACCGCTTCGCGGCCATCAATAATGCGGTGATCATAGGACAGCGCCAGATACATCATGGGTCGCGCCACAATGGCACCGTTTTCGACAACGGGACGATCCTGAATTTTATGCATGCCCAGTATCGCGCTTTGAGGTGGATTAAGTATGGGCGTGGATAACAGCGAGCCAAAAACGCCCCCATTGGAAAGTGTGAACGTGCCGCCGGTAATGTCTTCAATCGACAATGCGTTGCCCTTGGCTTTTTCACCCAGTGCTGCAACGGCTTTTTCAATTTCGGCCAGGTTCATCTGGTCTGCATTGCGCACAATTGGCACCACCAGGCCACGCGGTGATGAAACGGCTACACCCATATCAAAATAACCGTGATAGACAATGTCATTCCCGTCGATTGAAGCATTAACCGCCGGGAATTTCTTCAGCGCTTCTATGGCGGCTTTTACAAAAAATGACATGAATCCAAGTCGCACACCGTACTGTTTTTCAAATTTCTCCTGATATTTTTTGCGCAGCTCCATTACCGGCTGCATATTCACTTCGTTAAATGTGGTGAGTATGGCTGCGGTATGTTGTGCCTCAACCAGGCGCTCGGCTATGCGCGCGCGTAAACGAGTCATTGGCACACGCTTTTCTATCCTTCCACTGTTATCAACGGATGACATTTCATTCGCTGCTGGGTTTTGGGATACATTCGTGATCACAGACGTTGACATGACAACGTCTGGTTT
>JACPVK010000037.1 GCA_016191795.1 Gammaproteobacteria bacterium | reverse complement strand
TACCAGTCCGTCTGGACTGACGAAGGTTCGCCGCTAATCGCCATCTCCTGTCGGCAGGCTCAGGCCATCGAAAAACAGTTACAAAAACAGATTCGCGGTAGTGCCATTGTTGATGTTGCCATGCGTTACGGCGAGCCCTCTATTGCAAAAGGTTTGCAGGGATTACGTCAGGCCGGCGCACGTCGCCTGCTGGTATTACCGCTCTATCCGCAATACTCGGCCACCACCACCGCCTCGGTGTTCGATGCCGTCACCGAAGAATTACGCAACTGGCGCTGGTTGCCGGATATGCGATTTATTAACACTTATCACGACCAGCCCGGTTACATTAATGCCCTGTCAAAAAGCGTGCAGCGCCATTGGGAAAAAGCGGGCCGCAAACCACAGTTGTTACTGTTTTCATTTCATGGCATACCACAGGCCTATGTTGATAAAGGCGATCCGTATTTTTGCTACTGCCAGAAAACCGCACGCCTGGTGGCCGAAAAATTATCCCTGGCTGACAATCAATGGAAGGTGGTTTTTCAATCACGCTTTGGTAAATCACCCTGGTTAAAACCGGCGACCGACCACACCCTGATGGAACTGGCGCAGCAAGGCATAAAAACCGTGGATATTATCTGCCCCGGCTTTTCCGCAGATTGCCTGGAAACGCTGGAAGAAATAAAAATTGAAAACCGGGAAATTTTTCTCGAAAACGGCGGCGTGGATTTTGGCTATATCGAATGTCTCAATGATCAACCGGAACACATCAGGGCATTAGGCGATCTGATCCAGCAACATAGTTTTGGCTGGCCCGAAACCATGCCCAACTGGGATGCCGGCCAGCGCGCAGTCGAAGCCAAAAAAACCCGGGATCGCGCTTTGAGTATGGGCGCGAAGAATTGATAAAGACAGGAGAAAGGTAAAAGTTTTAAAGTGGCAAGGAAAAATTAAAGTACGCAAAGCCGTATCGTTCAGCGCACCTGCCTGACGATTTTGGTTTTTTTCCTGTCACTTTAACTTGAACACTTTGCACTATGCAAAAACCCATCATCGCCATCAGCAGTTGCCTGCTCGGACAGCGCGTGCGTTACGATGGCGAGATCAAATCATTTGCCGATATTACCCAACATTTACAACAATATTTTGATTTACTGCCAGTCTGTCCGGAAGTTGAAATTGGCCTGGGCGTGCCACGGCCGGCGGTGCAATTAACCGGCAATCCATCACATCCACGCATGACCGGCCGGGATAATCCCGAGATTGATGTCACCACCGCCATGCGCGTGTATTGCGCAACCAAACCCCAACAACTAACAAATATTTGCGGTTATGTCTTTAAAAGCAAATCGCCGAGTTGCGGGTTAAAAAATATTCCGGTATTTAATAACGGCATAGTTATCGATGACAATCAGCGTGGATTGTTTGCGCAGCGCATTACAGAATTGTGGCCAAAGCTGCCAGTATGTGATGAAACTGATTTACTAACTGCACAATCGCGCCAACAATTTATAGAGCGTGTATTAGCTTACAGAAAACTGCTCAACCCGTAGGATGGGTGCAGCGCAGCGAAACCCATCAACAAAGTAGCAAGGTTCAAGTAGCAAGTGACAAGTAAAAGCTTTTCCTTGCTACTTCGAACTTGCTACTTGCCACCTGTTTGATGGGTTTCGCTGCGCTGCACCCATCCTACGACAAAAAAAAGACCGGTGGCTGCCGGTCTTTTTTTACGCAGAAAAAAACACAAAAACTAAAAATTATTTTGCCCTGGCGTGATATTCAACTACCTTGATTACTTCATTACGCGAACCCAACACCACCGGCACGCGCTGATGCAAATCGGTTACCGCCATATCCATAATGCGTTCATGCGCTGTTGAACACATACCGCCAGCCTGCTCAACAATAAAACTCATTGGGTTAGCTTCATACATCAAACGCAATTTACCGGGTTTTGACGGATCACGGCTGTCATAGGGATACATAAATATGCCGCCGCGCACCAGAATACGGAACACTTCCGCCACCATGGATGCTACCCAACGCATATTATAGCGTTTACCCAACGGGCCTTTTTCGCCCAGCTGGCAATCATCAATGTATTCCTGCATCGGCTTTTCCCAGAAACGCTGATTCGACATATTAATGGCGTATTCCTTGGTGTCGGTCGGGATAGAGACACCCTGCTTGGTGAGCACAAATTCACCAATACGATTATCCAGGGTAAACATGTTCACACCCTGGCCAGTCGTCAACACCAGTACGGTTGACGGGCCATACACCACAAAGCCGGCTGCTTTTTGTCTGGTGCCTTTTTGCAGAAAATCTTTCATTTCCGGATCGGCCTTGCAGCCTTTAGAAGCGGTCAGTACAGAAAAAATAGTACCGACAGAAATATTCACGTCAATATTGGATGAGCCATCCAGTGGATCGAACATCAGAATATATTCACCACGTTCCATCGCTGGCACCATGATCGGATCATCCACTTCTTCCGAGCCCATACCGGCAACCAGACCACTCACACGCATGTGGCCAACCATGATGTCGTTGGTAATGATGTCCAGCTTCTTCTGGGTTTCGCCCTGAACGTTTTCGGTACCGGCCACACCCAGCACGCCCGACAATTCACCACGACTCACCGTGGCAGTGATTTCCTTGCAGGTAATGCTGACTTCATGAATCAGTTCAATCAGGTCATAAGGTAAATCAACGCCAGTGCGTTTTTCGTGTAACAGGAATTGCTTGAGTTTCATGCCAGCGGTCATGGTCGGCTCCTAATAATGAATACTTAACGACAGACAGCCCGCATAACCATCCCTGGGGGGAGAAGTGATTCGCGCTATTCGTCAAAATGGCGCGAATATTAACATATTATGATTTTCTAGTTGCAAATAAACACATCAAGTCCCTGCCAAACGGTAGCAAAGCGGGTAAATAGATGTTTGGCATTCACTGGCAGGTTCGTCCCTGAATCCGCCCGAAATGCCTGCCGGGTTTGCCATGCGATCACAATAACTATCAGAAAACAGCTTTCCAGTGACAAACACCCCGGGAACTCAGATTTCAGCCAGTATCCGCCGCAGCATATCTACCGCCTGCCCCTGATAACCGCCACCGAACATGTTGAGATGATTGAGAATGTGGTACAGATTATAAAAGGTTTTGCGTGTTGCATAACCCGCATCCAGCGGCCAGGTTTCATGGTAAGCAGCATAAAATCGCCCGCCAAATCCACCAAACAGTTCCGTCATGGCCATGTCGGTTTCTCGATCGCCGTAATACAGGGCCGGATCAAACATCACCGGTGTCCCGTCTGCCAGCCCCGCTGCATTACCTCCCCATAAGTCTCCGTGTAACAACGATGCCGGTGGCTGGTATCGATCAAACAAAGCCGGCATGCGCTCTAGTAGCTGGGTGCCCAGGCGTTGTAACTCACCACCATAACCCTGGCTGGCGGCCAGCTGTAGCTGGTAACCCAGTCGGTGCTGGCGCCAGAAATGGATCCAGTCTGGATGCTGATCATTTTTCTGTGGCGTGGCACCAATGGTGTTGCTACGCCACCAGCCATATTGCGCCGAGGTATGACGGTGCATGGCCGCGAGTTGCCGGCCCAGAACGTCCATGTTGGCCCGGCCACTCAGGTTGAGATATTCCAGTACCAGATAACTCTGACCTTCTGCCTCGCCACTGCAAACCGGCCCGGGTACCCGTACCGCTGCCACCGCTGCCAACTCGGCCAGTGCATCGGCTTCGGCTTCGAACATGTCGAGCCTGTCGGCCTGATTTATCTTGACGAAGTAGCTGGTTGCGCCATCGGAAATTCTCATGGCCTGATTAATACAGCCGCCACCAATCGACCGGGTTTCGGCAATTTCAAAGCGACGGGCCGTCATTTCAGCTATGTGGTGTGCAATGACATCTAACAAAATCACTGACTTAGCCCTCGCTCATTCCAGGCAGGGGAGGTAACAGAGATAAGACTTATGCACAAGGTTGGCGCAGGCATCAATATTTCTGTACGTTTTTTGACCATACCGCACCATGATTTGCAACTTACTGATTTATATAGGTATATTGAGTGGTTGTTTTTTAAGCATTCTAACTCAGGTCAAATAATCATGCCGCCTTGAGGCAGTTGCTAGCACTTTGTCCACAAAGTTATCCACAGGCTTTGTGGGTAACAAAAAAATATGCTCTGTTTTTAACGACTTAGCGACTATTCATAAATATCTCATCAACAACATTCGTTAAATTCACTATCAACTCGGCTAACAAATTGGCTGGTTGATGACAAGACTCTGGTTAATTTATTTTACTTATACACATGCCCGGGATAGGCCTTGTCATACATCTGTAACTCCTTGATTTGTTCTATATGGCATATTAGAAAACGCTCAACTTATTGATTTTAAAGGCTATAGTAAACTGGTCATTTTTTGTTCACATAAGCAGATCCGGTAAATAAACGTGGCATACAGCCAGTTATGCTGCATTCATCCACAATGTTATCCACAGCTTCTGTGGATAATGCCCGAAGAGTGGTTTCACACTGCAGTTCCACGAGCACAGACAGCGAAGTCTTTGACAATTCTGCAATCAGCTTTACCCTCTGCACCCTATGCCCGAACCTCTCATACTGCAAGTTGCCATCGACACGCCGCTGTATCGCCTGTTCGATTACCTGCCAGCCGACACCGGCAAGCCGGCCGAGCCTGGCTGCCGGGTACGCGTACCGTTTGGCCGCACCTTCACGGTGGGCGTGGTGATGGGGGTGAGCACACACAGTGATTTTCCCCTGCATAAACTCAAGCATGTCAGTGAAGTGCTGGATACCGAGCCTTTATTACCCCCGGACATGCGGCGCCTGATTCACTGGGCAGCCGATTATTACCAGCATCCAATTGGCGTTGTAGCGGCGGCTGCCATTCCCAAATCCTTACGCGAGGGCAAACCGCTGGATCTGAGCGGCGACAGCCTCTGGCAGATCACCGCCTCCGGCAGCCAAACGGATGTAGCGAGTCTGGTGCGCGCGCCCAAACAGTCTGCCCTGCTGGGCTGGCTGACGCAGCACAGCCCGGCCGACACCGACGCATTGACCAGCTTTAGTGACAACTGGCGTACCGCCATGACCGGTCTGGTGGCCAAAGGGCTGGCTGAAAAACGTATCCAGCCGTGCCTGGAAATAAATAACGGTGACGTGGTCACTGCCACGCAACTCAACCCGGATCAACAACACGCGGTTGACCGGGTGAACGCCAGCCTGGGACAGTTCCAGACTTTTTTATTGCATGGTATTACCGGCAGCGGCAAAACCGAGGTCTATCTGGCGCTGACCGATGCCGTGATAGCCCGGGGTAAACAGGTATTAATTCTGGTACCGGAAATCAGCCTGACGCCACAACTTACCCGCCGCTTCAGGCAACGCCTCAGCCAGACTATCGCCGCCCTGCATTCCGGTCTCAATGACCGCCAGCGCCAGTGCGCCTGGGGCATGGCCGCCAGGGGAGATGCCCGTGTGGTCATTGGTACGCGCTCGGCCCTGTTTACGCCGATGCCCGAACTGGGACTCATCATCATCGATGAAGAACATGATGCCTCGCTAAAACAACAGGAAGGCTTTAGATACCACGCCCGCGATCTGGCACTGGTGCGTGCCAAACACGCCGCCATACCTGTTGTGCTGGGCTCGGCTACCCCATCACTGGAAAGTTTGTATAACGCTGAACGCGGTCAGTATCAGTTATTACAACTTAAACAACGCGCGGCGACAAACGCCAGACCACCCCGGGTTGAAGTGCTGGATGTGCGCCGCCGCCCGCTACAGGATGGCTTGTCGGAGATGCTGTTACAGCACATTCGCAACCATCTCGCGCAGCAGGGCCAGGTGTTACTGTTTTTAAACCGACGCGGATATGCACCGCTACTGATGTGCCACGAATGCGGCTGGACCACAGACTGCCCACGCTGCGATGCGCACATGACACTGCATCAACACAGTCGTCGATTGCATTGCCATCATTGCGGTCACGAAAAACCGGCCCCGAGCAGTTGCCCGCAATGTGGCCACAGCGAACTGTGGTTACCCGGTGCCGGTACCGAGCGCATTGAACAGGCCCTGGGCCAGCACTTCCCCGATGTCGTCATTAGCCGTATCGACAGCGACACCACCCGCCGCAAAGGTGCGCTCGATGACAAACTGGAACAGGCTCGCCTGGGCGAGGCCAGAATTCTGATCGGCACTCAAATACTGGCCAAGGGACACGATTTCCCCAATGTGTCGCTGGTGGGCATACTCGATGCCGACCAGGGCCTGTTCAGCACCGACTTTCGCGGCACCGAAAATCTGGCCCAGCTCATTATCCAGGTAGCTGGCCGCGCTGGCCGTGCCGAACGCGCCGGCGAAGTTTTTATCCAGACGCATCAGCCCGATCACCCCTTGCTGGCAACGCTGCTCAATCAAGGCTATACCGGGTTCGCCCAGGCCGCACTGGCAGAGCGTCGTCATAGCGAATTACCCCCGTTTAGTCATCTCGCCATCCTGCGCGCTGAAGCCACACAATCTGAAACCGTGACGGACTTTTTACGCCAGGCAAAAAACCTGCTGACCACCGGCAAAGTCCTCAGCTTCGGCCCGCTCCCCGCCCCCATGGCCCGACGCGCCGGCCGCCAGCGTATGCAACTGGTCTTGCAGGCCAGTGAACGGCGTGATTTACATGCGCAGTTATATGGGTGGGTCAGAGCATTGGGAGAGATTAAAGGAGCGAGCAAGGTGCGGTGGTCACTGGATGTGGATCCGGCGGATCTGTATTGATGAAGAAAGTGGCAAGGTTAAAGGTTCAAGTTGCAAGGAAAAGCTTTTTTGCATTCACCTTGCTACTTGTTACTTGCTACTTGCTACTTTTTGCTAGAATCCGCCGCGCACATCCATCAGGTTTTTTATTGTGAAAAACGAAATTCAGACTCTTCTTGCTCAGGCTGTGGCCAGTCTCCAGGCCAACCAGATATTGCCCGCTGATATCAGCCCCGATATACAGATCACCCGCACCAAAGACGCCAGCCATGGTGATTTCGCCAGTAATCTGGCGATGATGCTGGCCAAACCGGTGGGGAAAAACCCGCGTGTCGTGGCACAAAGCCTGATCGATGCACTGCCCGCAAGTGCGCATGTCCGCAAGGTTGAAATCGCCGGGCCGGGATTTATTAATTTTTATTTGAATACCGGCAGCACACTGTCGGTTATCGACACCATTATCAAACAGGGCGATCGCTTTGGATTGTCGACTGTGGGCGCCGGTAAACGCGTACAGGTGGAATTTGTGTCGGCCAATCCAACCGGCCCCTTGCATGTTGGGCATGGTCGCGGCGCAGCTTATGGTGCCACGGTAGCGGATTTGCTCGCAGCAGTAGGCTTTAATGTCCACCGCGAATATTATGTGAATGACGCCGGCCGGCAGATGGATATATTGGCGACCAGCGTGTGGCTGCGATATCTGGAATTATGCGACGTTAAATTTACCTTCCCCAGCAATGGTTATCGCGGTGAATATGTTGTCGACATTTCCCGCAGCCTGCTCACCTCACATGGCCGCAAGCTGGTGCGCAGCAGCGACGAAATCATGAAAGACATACCCGCCGATGAACCTGCCGGCGGTGACAAGGAAGAACACATTGATGCATTAATTGAACGCTGTAAAAAATTACTTGGCGCCGATGATTATCTAACGGTATTCGATCTGGGATTAAATTTAATTCTCGATGATATTCGTGACGATCTCGCCGGATTTGGCGTGACCTACGATGAATGGTATTCCGAACGCAGCCTCGCCAAACGCGGCATGACACAAAAAGCGATAGAGCGTTTACGTGCAGCCGGGTATCTCTACGAACTGGATGGCGCGCAATGGTTTCGCTCCACACAATTTGGCGACGAGAAAGATCGCGTAGTGATACGCGACAATGGCCAGTCTACTTATTTCGCCTCCGATATTGCCTATCACATGGATAAAATGGAACGCGGATTTGATCGCGTAGTCGACATCTGGGGAGCTGACCACCACGGGTATATTCCACGCGTCAAGGCCGCACTCACCGCACTGGGCGACGATGCCGGCAAACTCGATGTGTTGCTGGTGCAATTTGCCGTGCTATATCGCAATGGCGCCAAGGTGCAGATGTCGACACGTTCCGGCTCGTTTGTCACCCTGCGTGAATTACGCGAGGAAGTGGGCAATGATGCAGCGAGGTTTTTCTATGTCATGCGCAAATGCGAACAGCATATGGATTTTGATCTCGACCTTGCCAAATCGCAAAGCAATGACAACCCGATGTATTACATACAATATGCCCATGCGCGTATTTGCAGCGTGATGCGCCAGCTAGGTGAAAAACAAATTCAACACGACGCCGCAATGGGTGCTGCCAATCTCGATAAATTAACCGAGTCACACGAATCCGCGTTAATCACACGGTTAGGCACCTATCCTGAAATTGTGGAAAAAGCGGCTCTGGGTGAAGATCCGCATCTGTTGTGTCATTATTTGCGTGAACTGGCCAATGATTTACACACTTATTACAACGCACATCAGTTCATTACCGATGATGCCACGCTGCGTAATGCGCGGCTTACTCTTATTCTGGCGACCCGCCAGGTATTAAAAAACGGTTTAAAACTGCTCGGTGTCAGCGCACCGGAATCGATGTGATATAACTATGGCCTCACGCAAAGATATGAAAGGACGGAGCATGTCCAGTAAATCATCCACATCTGTTCCGGGTTATATCTGGCTACTTAGCGGTCTTGCCATCGGACTGTTTATTGCATTACTGGTTTATCTGGGCAAACAGCCTGCCGAAAAAACCAGCTTTACCCAGGCGGTAAGCAAGGAACTGGATAAACATAAATCACAAAATACGGGTGACAAAAAAACCGGTACGTCAGATACCGTAAAGAAAGAAGATAAATCTTCGCGTGAGCCACGTTTCGATTTTTATACCATATTACCGGAAAGCGAAGTCTTCGTACCCGAACCGGCTACGCGCAAACCCGACAATGCTGCCGCCACCAGCCAAACAGCAGAAACTGCCACTACCGGCGGCAAACAGTATCTGTTACAGGCCGGTTCATTTCGCAACCATGCAGATGCCGACAACCTCAAGGCTAATCTGGCCTTGCTGGGGGTCACCTCTTCAATTCAAAGCGTGAATATCAATAACGAATCCTGGCATCGTGTGCGCATTGGACCATTCAATAACGATAAAAAATTACGTGATACCCTGGCGACTCTTAAAAACAACAATATTCACGCCATGACCATGGAACTTAAGTAGGGCGAAGCGGACCGTGAACAACTATCCGCAACTTCACCTGCTTGAGCTCATTAATACGCTAACGATTGCGCAATCCACCCGTGACATAGAACAACGCTGGCGGGACACGCTGGTTAATATATTCAATACTGCAAACATTACTTCAGAAAACACACCCATTCATCTGTGTCAGCTAGGACAGGATATGCGTGAGCTTCTGGTTCCGGCCTTTAATAACGCGCATCACTATAAATTAACTAAACCCGCTGCCGACACTTTCAGCAAGGATGATAAGACGTTTATTGATTCCTTATTGGAACTGGGACGCCACTTTTGCAGCATTCAGGACGCACTGGAGCGCGGTGCCGCCGAGGAACGACGTCGCATAGCACGGGATTTACACGATGATGTGGCAGCACGCGTATTAACCCTGATTCATCAATTGAAAGACCAGGAAAATATTGAACTGGCACGCAGCCTGCTCAAATCCTTGCGTAATGCCATTTATACACTGGATACCAAAACCAATACCCTGATTACGCACGCACTCACGGATATTCGCGCCGAGTTACAGGATCGATTGAATACGCTGGGCATGCAGTTGATATGGTTTCAAAGCCCAAACCTTGCCGGCCTGACCTTCACACCGCGCCAGCACATTAATCTGCAACGCATACTGCATGAAATCACCACCAATGTAATTCGGCATGCCAACGCACATTTCATTAACATTAGTATTGATCTTGAAGACGATCAGTTGCATATTCAGGCCTGTGATGATGGCAGCGGGTTTGACTTGGGCGGTTGCGTACCCGGCAAGGGCATCAACAACATCAGAACCAGGGTTGTAGAACTGTACGGTCAGGTTAACTGGCGAATTCAAAACGGATGTTGCGTCGAAATTTATTTTCCGGTCGGCCCCGACCACCAAACGAGTGAAAAACACTAACATGCAAACTGTACTGGTACTCGAAGATCATCCCGAAACACGCGACTGGCTATGCCGAATTATTAATCAGGCATTTACATCCGCCAGCATTTCACAGGCCTCCAGCCAGGCTCAGGCAAGACAGTTACTGGCCACCCGAAAATTTGATCTGGCGCTGATTGATCTCAATCTGCCAGACGGCAATGGCGTGGATATTATCCGCGAAATCAGCCGTCATTCTCCCGACACCTATTGCGTAGTAGCCACCATTTTTGATGATGATGACTACCTGTTCCCGGCCCTGGAAGCAGGTGCCCAGGGTTATTTGCTCAAGGAACAGACTGCCAACGAATTCATACATAGCCTACAGGGGATAATTCGCGGCGAACCACCGATATCACCGGCCATTGCCCGAAAAATGATTCAGCATTTTCATAGCTCGCATGACCAGTCTGATAAACAGGACCTTTCCGATCGCGAAAAGGAAATACTCAGTGCCATTGCCAAAGGCCTGTCTCGCAATGAGGCCGCCGAGATTCTTGGCATCACTTCCAATACCGTTGCCAGCCATCTGAAAAGCATTTACGGCAAGCTCAATGTGAGCAATCGGGCTCAGGCTACACTCGAAGCGCTGAAGCTCGGACTGGTAAAACCCTGAGCCGGAACGCTATTCAAGCTGAACCAGAGTGACAATTGGCATAGCCTGTATACATTGACATGTATTAAGGTATTGCCTGCTCGTAAATCCCTATAATAGTGCCATGGCCAAACTCATCGACTCCTTTGGACGCAGTATCGATTACGTGCGGGTATCCGTTACGGATCGCTGTGACCTGCGCTGCGGTTATTGCATGCCCAAACAGTTTCATGACTTTCATGAACCTGAGGAATGGCTGACATTTGAAGAAATTGAACGTGTCATGGCTGCCTTTGCCAGACTCGGTACTCGCCGCATCCGTCTGACCGGCGGAGAACCCCTGGTACGCAAGGACCTGCCGCAGCTGGCACAGCGCCTGTCCGCACTGCCCGGCATTGAGGATTTGTCACTTTCAACCAATGCCACACGCATGGATAAACATGCCGCCGATTTACATGCTGCCGGTATCAGCCGCCTCAACATCAGCCTCGATAGCCTCCATGCCGACACTTTCAAACAAATTACCGGTGGCAAACTCGAAAAAGTATTAAACGGCATCATGGCCGCAAAAGCCGCCGGCTTTCGGCCGATTAAAATTAACATGGTGTTGATGAAGGGTGTAAACGATCACGAAGTGGAAGACATGGTCAACTTCTGCATCCAGCACTCACTCACCCTGCGTTTTATTGAAACCATGCCGGTGGGTGATTCCGGTCGCGCTGCCACGGAACATTATATCGACCTTGGCGACATCCGAAAAAAACTCGAACAACGATTTGAGCTGATACCCGGTGTCATGCCAGGTGGCGGTCCGGCGCGATATCTAAAAGTGGCCGGCACCAACATCAATATCGGATTTATCACACCCATATCGCAACACTTTTGTGCCACCTGTAATCGCGTGCGATTGTCTGTTGATGGCACCTTGTATACCTGCCTTGGCCAGGAACATCACATGGCACTAAGGCCATTACTGCGTGCAGGTATCGATGACAAAGAACTGGAACTGGCCATCATTAACGCCATTCACCTGAAACCCGAACGGCATGAATTTAAAGAAAAACCGGAACAGATATTACGCTTTATGTCATATACCGGCGGCTAACAGGTTAACCAGCCGGCGCTTTAATATGAGTAACGTGTTCCTGCAGTAATACGGTAACTGCTGTCATTAATCGCATAACCCAGATCAATTCGAACACTCAGTTTTACAAATGACAAAACTTTCCAGCGCAACCCGACACCCACCCCGGTTTTCAATCCGCCATGTACGACATCAGCAACATCCTCATAGGTATTACCCAGATCTATAAAACCTGCATAGCGCCATTGCGGATGATCTTTAAAAGGCCGCAGATATTCCATATTAATCTGTAGCAAAGCATTACCCGTAAAGCGGCCTGGATCATATCCACGCAAATCTTCGCCACCCAGATCAAAGGCTTCATTGTCCATAATGTCATGGCTGGCATGGCCCAAAATGGTTTGTACATTCAGATTATCAAGCGGCCTGGAAGGAAAGCGATAATAACTTCGGTAATACAGCTCGTGTCTGGCAAACTCTGCTTCACTGCCAAACATCCGGTTGGAAATATCCACTGCATAACCGAATTCCTTGCCTGCCCGGTTATAACCATAGTCATGGGTTTTTGAATATCCGTATTCCAGACGCAGCACCAATGCACTCATCTTATCGTCAACCAGTGCCACATCCAGCATATCATTGTATCGATCTCGCACACTACAGCCTATATTGGCAAACCAGCCATAGTTTCTGTGATACGGGTTAAGCCAGCGGTGCACGCTAAAACCGCTTGAACTGTCAATGCGATTAACCTCCAGACCGGGGTCGGATTCATCCACCTCATTCTGCTCAACATTAAAAAATTCCAGCGAATAGCTACTGCCATTCACATTTGGAAAGTAGTAGTAAAATTCATTGCGTTGCTGCTCAATTCCCAGAGCGGATCCACGATCCTCTACCAGGTATCGCAAACTGTGGTTGTAACCCCACATGTTGTCCCATCGCAGCTGCACGCCAATATGTGTTTCATTATCTCTGACACGAATTCGCGGCAGAACGAGCAGATAATGTTTTTCTCTGACGCGAATCACCAAATCAACTTGTGATTGCTCTGCTTCCTCATCTTCCGGGATATCGCTGGAGATATAATAATTAACTTGCTTAAACAAGCCGGTATCCATGAGCGCCTGTATTGACTCTTCCAGACAGGCTTCGTCAAAAACACTGCCTTCGGCGAAGTGGATAGTACGTCGCAAAAAAACTTCATCCGTTACATCATTGCCTTCGAAACTGATACTTCCCACTCGGGTAAATGCATATGTAACAGCCCCATAACCGGACGATAGAAATACTAGACATAACAGCAGTAGATTTTTTATTCGAATCATAAGGTCAGAACATGAAATCATTAACGCTGTGAGTGGGCATATTTTAAATACGCAGTTACTGCGCTCATTCATGCGCAGGGCAACTTCTGACAGAAGCCCGCAGTTTACATGAAATCATCGCCCCATTCTTAAGCGATGATTAATGTCCGGATTCCCCGACGATTATCACGCATTAACGCGGTATGGTTGATCGAAAAGTTTTTTCCATAAACAAGGCGCCCCACTGATGTAACATCAGGCCCATTAAAACCAGCGCCGTCCCCATCCACACGGTGATTCCTGACTGCTCATCATTTAACCAGTTGCCCAGCCATACCGCTAGTACAGGCGTCATCAGGGTGATCAATGCCGTACTGGAGGTCGGCAATTGTTCCAGCAAAAAATAATAGGCGACAAATCCGACAACCGACCCCATAACGCCCAGATACACAATAGCCCAGAGCGCACGAACCGGTAATACTGCTGGTAAAGACGGCGCCAATACGGCATAGGTCAGCCATAACAGGGGCAGGGCCACAACCAGACCGCCGGCCGTCACGATCAATGCCGGCAGGCGGGCATTGATTTTCTTGATCCACACAGCGCTTAGCGAATGTATAAAAACAGCTATCAACACGGCTGCCAGACCCCATAACGCATGCTCACCATATTTGATTTGCCGGATAAATATGGTCGCCAAACCCGCCACGCCCAGTACCGCACCGAGTATTTTATTAATACCAAAGCGTTGTTCTTGCAGAAATTGCGCGGCCAGTGCTGCCGTCATGATAGGTGTTAAACCAAAAATCACCGAAATCAATCCGGAAGGTATGTATTGTGCACCCCAGTACACAGGCAACATGGCTCCATAAATAGCAAAACCGACGGTGACATACACCTGCAACGCCTTACCATACAGTGGAAATCCACGGTAATGCCAAATGACAAGCAGAACGGCCAGTAATGTACCGATGGACATACGTGCTGTTATGCCAAACAAATAGTGCACACCCTGACCACTCCACTTAATAGTTAGAGGTGTAGTAGCCCAGATCAAAACCACCAAAATATAGGCTATTGCGATTGTTACCCGCTTCTTGTTATCCATCTTTTTCCTGATCCCATCCTGTTTAACGGCCAATAAAAAAGCCACAGCTTCTTTCGAATCTGTGGCCTTGGTATTCGGGGTAAATCCCGGTATTTGATTGTATTAACTAGACAGGGCGCACAGACTCACTTGACCACCAGCGCAGGCGGACAATCAGCAGGGAAGTATGTGCAGCTCGTTTAATCATGGCTCAAGTATTGAGTGATTCATTTTGTACTGTCAAGCTATAATTATTAAATTAACGCCAATTGGATAACAAAATGTCTCATGACAAGATATGCATAC
>JACPVK010000093.1 GCA_016191795.1 Gammaproteobacteria bacterium | reverse complement strand
TAGCGATTGAACCAGCGTGGTGCCATCTGCCTGATAGATACCGGCCGATAAAGGCAACGATGCTGGATCGGTAACGCACATGGATGCCGTTACACTTTCAGGTAACCGATCGACAATGGTGGGCTCAAACGCCGTACTGGTTCCGGTGTTTTGTACATCCAGTGTGAAATTTCCAACGCTTCCCGGTGCCAATGTGGTGTCCAGACTGGTCTTGCTCATGGTCAGTCCCGGCGCACCAATCGTTAATGGCTGGGTCACACCGTTTTCACCCGGCAGCGGATCAAAAAAGACGTCTTCAAAAATGCCATCACCATCCGGGTCGAGACTGATCACCCGACCAAAGTTCCAACTGGCCGTATTCACAAACTGAGTGCCGACCGTATTGGTATTATCTACAACGACCGGAATAGTAATAAGAATCTGATCACCGGCTGGCAACACAAAGCCAGGATCGATTACAAATGTCAGGACACCGGCATTATTGGTGTAAGTGTGATTCAGTGGTGAACTGTTCCAGGTAACTACTGGCGTACCCACCACGGTCAGGTCAGCGCCGGTGGCATTAAGATCATCGGTCACACGTATGGTATGCAAATCAACATTGGTACCTGAACCATCGATGACTGTTCCTGTTGCCGGGTCATACAACACCGGAATTATCAGTGTGTAATTAAAAATTTCGCCAATGCCGACTGCCGTTTTGCCAATCGGATTTTGCTTACTGATAGCCTCAACCGGAATAAATAAATCCTGACACCGACTGCTGAAATCAGTACGCGAACCATTCACCAGCCAGATTCTGTGATCAATGTTGGCACAGGCCATGTTTCCGCTATAACTGACGTTATCGAAAACAATTAGATAAACCGGTTTGGCGCCTTGTCCAGGCGTCTGGAAATTAAGAGTGACATCCAGATCATTCGGTGACACAAAATTCTGGAATGTACAATTGGCGTCAATGGTAATCTGGGTGGGCCAGGAGGTTGTGCCGCCCGCAAGCAAGTTATAAATATTTCCCGATACTCTCGTGCCATCGATAACATAGGTACCCGGATTGCCAGGGCTGGGTGGATCTATTTCATCAAATTCACTACAGAACAACCCCGCCTGAGAAGCGGTAGCACTTCCCAGTAGAGTTAAAAATAATATGAGCCTGCAGGCTTTTTGTTGTAATCGATTAAACAAACATTAATCCTTCACAATACTGCACCTGAATCCAGGATCAAAAAAATATTCATGTTTAAAAAAACTCATAAATACTGTTACCGGCTTTTCTCGATACAGATATTTATAATCAATACTCAATAAACCCAATTTTTTTAAATTGCATTTATTAAAGTTAACTAATAGTAATCATACATTTCGCAAGCCATAAGAAAATCGCACTGCTGCCACAGTGGAACTAGCCCGGATATTTCATCAAATTGATTGCAATAAAAGCGTTCGCCTGAAGGCGAACCTACAAAAGCAGCAATCTTCCTGTAGGTTGGCCTTCAGGCCAACGCTTTTTTCAGTGATACAGTTTGTTGCCCTGTTCTAGCAAACAACTTTTATAACATTTGCGCTTCTATTTGCGTTTATTTGCGTTAAGTCTTTTCATTTTGATGAAATATTCAGGCTAGCCAGTTTTATCTAAGCAACCTCTGAATAACTTGTCATTCCGCTAAACAGGAATCCGGGCACTTGTTTACGGGGTTCCTGCTTTAGCAGGAACGACAACTTATTACTTATCCAGAGCTTCCCTAATGCCCTCATCCTGAAATTACACAAGGTATTTGGTATCAAGCTGCGTGCAGGCCATTGCATTTCGCTTTTAACAATTACTTACAATTTTTAGTGGCAATGGCAGCTAACCAGGATGCAATTGAAACATCCGGGAATAACCACATGCTCAGGTGAACAAAATAACAGTTATTACATCTGTGCAATCACGTTGATAAAAACACCCTGACTGTCGAAGTCGAGATCGGTCAGATCATCGGAGAAATCGGTAAAGTTATAACCTACACCGAATTTGAAATTTTTACCAAAATGACGGTATAAACCCAGCAATGCACCACTGCGTCTATCCTCTGCATCGGGTAAATCCAGCATGCGAGCTTCTATCAGGGCATCCCAGCGATACATAAAGTGCCAGTCGGCGCGCAGCACATACAGGCTGGCGCGGCTGTCGAAAAATTCCGGATTAACGCGTTCCTGGCTCACCTGGCCCAGACGATAGGCATACTTGCCACCCAGACTCCAGCGTTGTGTTAGATCGTACAAGGTGTCAATCGAAAACACATGGCTCTTCTGAATAAATTCAACCGCGGTGTTGGTAACGGTTTGCTGATCGGTTGTCGGTACGTTGTAGAAGTAGGTGTATTTTGCCAGTGTGTTCCAGCGATCATTCAACACCGGCCGGTAACCGTAACCCACGACTGCTTCGGTGAAGTTACCGTCATAGAACTCACCTTGAGATGATTCACTCTCTGACCAGTTTAGTTTTCCGATAAAACGCCAGTCGGGATTGATCTGGTATTTAACGCTGTTTTTCCATAACCAGGTTTCACGTGTTGTCACGTCCACAATTAAAGGGTTTTCACTTTCATCACTACGCCATTCAATCGCACTGGCTATTTTTGTTTTTTCAAACGCATAACCCATCAATAATCCGATTGCCGTGCGTTTGGTGGTGGCTGAAGTTTGTTGATCTTCGAGTGTGCCGGTTTCGAAATTACCGCCGTAATTCCAGCGATCATCCGGTGCAATATCAACGCCGACAGCATGAGTAAGGCCGGTCGGCACATCACCATGTGCATAACGCTCTTCCATATAGACACTGGTGGTATCGGTATAACGTGAGCGCGCGCCAGTCGTCATGTTGCCGCGACGCGAGGCAATGCCATTATCGGCGCGTTCATTTTCCAGTGCGTAAGTCATGCATACATTGGTACGATCGGTGTACAAATAATCCGTACCGATTCTGGCACCGGTACCGGTATTACCGCCGGATACTTCCGCATCCAGTTTTAACCGATCGGTTGCCTGCCAGGAACCACCACTACCGGCGCGATTGTTATCTTCTCGATTACCCGTGGTGTTAGCTGTGCCCTGCGCAAATCCGTAGGCACTCCAGTTATCGTGTGAATCATAAGCCGCCTTGAAGGTGACATCGGTACGGTCACCCTGTAATTGTGTCACTGGCACATTAACCGAGTGATCCTCGCGCGAATCAACTCGCGCACCGGAACTCAGATTCCAGTTATCATCCAGTTTATAAGCCGCATCCACTTCCAGCGAAGCCGTTTCGAGTGATTCTTTCTGGTCTTTTTTGTCGGCTTTTACGCGTATATCAATGCGCTCGGTAACCGGCATGTTTAATGTACCGCCCAGTTGCTCAATATCGGTTGCGGTTAACTGGCCGGGCGCAGAAAAACCGGCTTCACGATTTTGTACATAGAACGTGCTGTTGCCACGCACACCGTCGATAAATTCATCGAGCCGAATACTGGTATCTAAACGGTAAGCGCCGGCTGTCACATCCGTTGTTGTACCCAGATCGAAGGTGTCGAAATTAAAGCCACCATCAATGGAGTTAAGGGTTTGCACACCTGCTCCGGTGGTTTCAGCCAGTTCCATTTTTAACCAGGTGCCGGCCGATTTACGCAGGGTGACATCCACACCATTGAGGGTGTTTTCATTGCCCGTTTCTTCCTGTTTGGATGCGGTTAATCCAATCTTGACCTTTTCGTTAACCCAGTAATGGGCTCGACCACCGGTGGCTATATCATTCAGATCCTCAAAGCCAGGTGTGTATTCGTAACGCACGACCAGATAGGCCGGGTTACCGGCAAGCGATCCATTATTAACCAGCATGCTGCCGGCAGCCGTTGCGGATAATGGCTCGCTCAATAAAATTCGGCCCTGTATGTAATCCACATCGTAATCGAGTGATGCAATCAGGTTTCTGACGCCGATAACCATACCGGAATCCTGATCGCGAATTTCGATACGCACGCGTTCTGATCCCGTCAGAATATCCTGGTGCCGCAGGAAATAAAGTGAACCACCGGTACCACGGTATCCATCACGTCCAGCAATGGTGCCAGGTTCGGCGGCAAAACCGTCCAGCATGAGTTTCTCTTCACCAAACGAAGTGGCCTCGTCGCTTTCATAATGTAAATTGGCGCCATAAAGTCCACGATCGATATGCGCCAGATCGGTATCGGTGTATTCAATCTTGAAATTACCCCACATACCAAAGTTTTCATCGTGCTGTAATTTCACATACATTTTGCCCATGGTGGGTGCCATGTCTTCGACAACACTGTCATCACCGAATGTTGGATAGTAATAATCCGGATCCAGACGACGGAATAAGGCATCGGGTGATTTATTCAGGAAATTATCGAAAATCTCATTGAGTGGCCCTTCTCGCGTATCGGCACTGGCGGTTAATTTCCAGTTATCACCAAATTTACCATTGACGTAAAATGCCAGTTGGCCGTCGACAGCCAGGTCGTTGTCGTAATGAGTTTGATCCTGTGTCACCAGTTGTGCCGGACCGTTTGTATTGTCCCAGGCAGCCGTCACATCGGCTACACCAACATAGAACCAGTCGTTCTTTTGCAGTTCCAGATCACGCAGGTAGAGGTTACCGTTACCTTCCTTATCCAGCACAGCCACTTCTACTGTTTGTAAGCCTGGCGGATAAATTCCTTCTGCAACAAATTCGCCTTTGTCTGTTACCGGTACAGGAAGACCACCCAGCCAGACCGTATGATCAGGCGGTATTTGCGTACCATATGCTGATATGGCACCACCCTTTAAAGGAATAGTTTGTATTGCAATATGGTTTTCGCCATAACCTGCCAATAACTCCTTGTTGGCATCGTGCGTTTTTTCGGAATTAAGATCATTATTACGCACCTCGGAAACCAGCCATAATGGCAAGGCTCTGGTTTCGTCATAATGCTGTTTATCATCCTTAAGATCATCATAAACCCGAAGCACATATTTCAATTTCATTAATGGCGCTTTGAAATCTTTTATCTCAGCCTGCCACATGCCTTCACGATTGGTATCCAGTTCCACTATTGCCAGCGGATCATCCTGTATAGATTGTTCTTCCCTGAAAATACGCACTTCATATTTTGCAATGAACACCGGGTAATTGGTGTAGGCACGGAACCTCACCGCATTGTCCTGAATGTCGGTATTCACATCATCCTGATAACGAATCGTGTTCGGCCAGGCCGTTATATTGAGCCGTGGTTTCAGCAACAGGTTGTCAAACTTGAACTCGATCTTTGCCTGATCCAGTGCCACATCGGTGCAGCGCTGTATGTCTGCGGTATTTTTATATGGATCATCGATTGGCTGGCCATCGACTGTTATGCGCATCATATTTAAGGCATAAGGTGTTTGCGCGAGTGCTTCACGGCTAATACGCTCGATATCCAGATTTTTATCTTCATCCAGCACGGCCAGTTCGTCGTAGACAATCTGAATTTCGACGCGAGACATATCTGACTGGGTAAAACCGGTACTCACCACGTCTTTGGACTGCACAAATCCACGGCCTTCGATTTGCACCTGCCTGTCAGTTAAACCCAGCTCGGATTTAACCGTTTCCATTACACGACGTGCACGTGCAGTAGACAGCCCGATATCATCGCCGTAAACCATGGCCGCACGCCTGTCCATACGTTCATTGCTGGTGTAACCCACAAAACTCAAACGCACATTGGCTTTTTCCGGAATCTCATCCATTAAGCGTTTTAAACGCGCAACATAACCGGGTAAAAATACCGGCTGACTATTTATTATTTTGACGGGTTCGATCGGACCGGATGGCGGTTCATACGCCAGCGTAATGGTTTCTGCTGCCGCTGTTTCGGGGCATGCCTGGGCTTCATCGGTTACGGTTTCGAATGGATCGTCGTGC
>JACPVK010000092.1 GCA_016191795.1 Gammaproteobacteria bacterium | reverse complement strand
GTTTTTATTGGCGTTCATTTGCGTTTTCTGTTTCTTTTATTCCTGGTCGCGGGCATGGCCCGCTCCCACAGTCTTAAGCAAGTGCCATTCCAATCAGACTCGGCGATGAGAGGGGTATGACAGCAGCAATCCTTTGCCGCAGTATGAAGGACAGGAACTATTTCGACTCTGATTTACTAAATATTTGTTTGCGAAACACGCACATATACCAAAATCCGGCCACATACAGCAAACCACCGACGGCAATGTTGTTCATTAACGCCTCGGCACCCAGACGTTGCTGCAAATTGTCATAATGACCGGTCAGAATCATATACACACTCCCCGCAGCCACCAGAAAACCGATGAGCATATTAATACGGAAGATTCGTTTCAGTTTCACATCTTGAGACATGGCATGTTCCCCATACATAATTACATGGCAGCCAATTTATTCATTCTTCACTTATTTGTGATTGACCAGGGTCAATCACCTTAACGGAACAAAACCATGGCACAACTACACCCACAACTGGCGAAAGACTGTGTTGAACTGGGGCGATTCGACCTGTGCCGACTGCTCTTATTAGGCACGCAATATTTCGCCCGTCTCCAGATCCCGAATAACACTGGGTTTACCCTTAACATTAACCGGTGCCGAAATAATGGCATCCAGCCGGTCATCAAAATACTGCCTGACACGCAAGGCGTTGCGCGCCGCCGGTTTTTTCGCCGGATTAGCGCTGGTAGACACAATCGGCCATGGCAAGCCGGCGCACAATTCAGCTGCCACCCGATGACGGGTAATACGTACCGCCACTTTTTCATGCACACCGCGTATCCATATGGGTGTTAATGCCGACGCCGGCACCAGCCACGTCGTCGGCCTGTCCTGTTGCTGTAGCAATTGAGTTTGTTGCTGCGGATTAACGTCAATAAAAGGCATTAGCTTATTCAGATCATCGGATATCAATATCAAACCTTTCTCAACACGACGTTGCTTGAGTTCGAGCAATCGATACACACTGGCTTCATTCAGGGGATCACAGCCCAGGCCGTATACAGATTCAGTGGGATAGGCGATGACACCGCCAGTGCGACAGATTTGGGCTGCAAGTTGCAAACCGAAGCGGCTGCTCATTTTAGATACAGGTCGCGTGGCGACACTGACTTACCCTCTCCTCTGCGGAGAGGGGGAGCCGCCAGCACTAGCTGCCGGTGGGTGAGGCAAAGGGCGCAATACATTTTCGTCTCCCGGAAAATAGCTCAACAAGCCCGTCAGCCGGCTTTCTTGGTGGCGGCTTTTTTCCTGGGCGCTGATTTTTTCTTTGGTGCAGCTTTTTTCTTTGCGGTTTTTTTAACAGCCGCTTTCTTTTCGGGTGCCGCTTCGGTTTTTTCTGCGACGGCTTTCTTTTTGGGCGCCGCTTTTTTGGTCGCTGTCTTTTTCTTGAAACGTGATACCGGTGCTGCAGCCAGCAAGGCCACGCATTCTTCCAGCGTCATGGATGCCGGTTCGCGATCTTTGGGAATCTTGGCGTTTTTCTCGCCATCGGTAATGTAAGGGCCGAAGCGACCATTCAATACCTGCACATTACTGTCGGTAAACGTCTTGATATATTTATTGGCCTCAAAGGCTTTTTTCTCGGCAATCAGCGTTAGCGCTGTCGGTAAATCCACGTTATAGGCATCTATACCCTGATTCTGTAATTCCTTGCGAATCGAAACGAATGTGTTGCCATATTTTACATAGGGACCAAAGCGGCCAACATTCGACGTTATTTCTTCGCCGTCTTCGGTGACGCCCAGTTTGCGTGGCAACTGAAATAAATCCAGCGCTTTCTCCATATCCAGATCGGCCATTTTCTGGCCGGGTCGCAGGCTGGCAAAACGCGGCTTCTCTTCGTCGTCCTTATCGCCAATTTGCACAAACGGACCATAAGGCCCCATGCGCACCGTAACCGGTTTGCCACTTTGTGGATCGGTACCAATCAAACGCGACTGCGCCACATCGGCACGACTGACGCCAACTTCTTTTTCGTCGACCAGTTTTTTGAAAGGCTGCCAGAAATCGCGCATCACCGGCACCCAGTCTTCTTCACCACGCGAGATCGAATCCAGCCGGTCTTCCAGACGCGCCGTAAAATCGTAATCCACATACTGCGTGAAATGCTGCGTCAAAAAGGTATTAACAATGCGGCCGATATCAGTCGGTGTGAACTGACGATTTTCCAGTTCCACATATTGTCGATTTTGCAGCGTGGAAATAATCGAGGCATAGGTTGACGGGCGACCAATACCAAACTCTTCGAGTGCTTTTACCAGGCTGGCTTCGGTGTAGCGTGGCGGCGGTGAGGTAAAATGCTGATCAGCACGAATTCCCTGCAAGCGAATCGTTTCGCCTTTGCTCATCGGCGGCAAAATACTTTCGTCATCCTCATCCGGCTCGCCTTCATCATGGCCTTCCATATACACCGCAATAAAGCCGGGATGACGAATCGTCGTACCGTTGGCGCGGAATATATTGCCATTGCCACAGGCCAGATCAACGCTAACCGTATCCAGTGTGGCGTGAATCATCTGGCACGCCACGGTACGTTTCCAGATTAATTCATATAACCGGTGCTGATCGGGCGTTAAATGATTGCGTATGCTATCGGGCAAATGCTTAACGGAAGTCGGACGTATCGCCTCATGCGCTTCCTGCGCATTCTTTGATTTGTTTTTATAAACGCGCACGTCTTCCGGCAGGTTATCTGCGCCGAAGCGCTCTTTAATGAGTTCGCGAATTTCCGCCAGTGCATCCTGACCCAGCGTCAATGAATCGGTACGCATATAGGTAATCAAACCGACGGTTTCACCACCTATATCTATACCTTCGTACAACTGTTGCGCGGTACGCATGGTGCGTTGCGCTGAAAAGCGCAGCTTGCGCGCCGCTTCCTGCTGCAATGTCGAAGTGGTAAACGGTGGAGCCGGATTGCGTTTGCGTTGTTTGGTCTCAACTTCGGCAACCTTGAGCTCGCCGTTCGCCGCCCTGATTAAATTATTTTGCGCGCCATGTGCACTGTCACCATCGGTAAAACTGAATTGCTCAACCTTGTTATTATTGAACAAACGCAATTTTGCGATAAAAGCCTTGTTAGACTTGTCGCAATCAGCCTCAACGGTCCAGTATTCGCGCGGTTCAAATTTTTCTATTTCGTCTTCGCGTTCGGCTATCAGGCGTAAAGCCGGACTTTGCACACGGCCGGCAGACAATCCGCGCTGCACTTTTTTCCACAGCAATGGCGATAAATTAAAACCTACAAGATAATCCAGCGCACGTCGCGCCTGTTGTGCATTGATCAGGTCAATCGATAAATCGCGAGGGTTGGCAATGGCATCCTGAATCGCACGCTTGGTGATTTCATTAAACACCACGCGATAAACCTGTTTGTTTTTCAGCGCGTTATTTTCTTTGAGAATTTCACGCAAATGCCAGGAGATAGCTTCCCCTTCGCGATCCAGGTCCGTTGCCAGATAAAGGGTGTCGGCTTTTTTCAGCGCTTTTTTGATGCTCTCGACATGCTTCTCATTTTTTTCAATGAGCTGGTACTTCATATCGAAGTTACCTGCCGTATCGACTGCGCCTTCTTTGGGTATTAAATCGCGCACGTGGCCGTAGGAAGCAAGGACTTCAAAATCCTTACCCAGATATTTTTTGATGGTTTTAGCCTTGGCGGGAGACTCGACTATGACCAGGTTCATGTTTGATTGGTATCAGCTCAGGTTATTGCATCATCTGCATGCCCCTCTCCCCATCCCTCTCCTTTATGCCCTTTGGGTACGCAAGGGGAGAGGGGGAGTGAGTGTCGCTGCGCGACGCGTCATTCTAAAAACGGGTGTCAGTGCATATAGTTCACGTTCTGCTCGAATACCATACTTTCCATCCATGCGTAGGCATTTTCCTCACCGGGATGATTATAAAGCACGATCATGACTATCCATTTCAACTGCTCCATATCAAGTTCCACATCGAGTGCTATAACGCGATCCAGCACCAGCTCACGGGTGGCAGGGGTGAGTATGTCGC
>JACPVK010000091.1 GCA_016191795.1 Gammaproteobacteria bacterium | reverse complement strand
GCACGATTGGTAACAATGACTTTATCCATGAGTGCACTCCCTTTCAGTTTGATTTGAAATATTTACCAGCCGATAAGCACTATATAATAATAGTGATGCAAAAACGCGATGTATAAAAAAGAATAATCTATCAGGGCATGATGTCTGGTTGCCGGATTAAATACAGACACGAACAGCACAGTAGCAATCTACGTCGTCATATTTATCTAATTCATGATTCTTAAAATGCCTGCATGCAGGTTTATGCGTGAGAAACGAAAACGGATGTCGAGACAACTTGCAGAAGGTGATAGCAAGCTTATCAGACATCCGTATGATTGAAATTTTTTGTGGCTAGTTTCTAGCGAGTACCTTATCCAGATGCTCCAGGTCATTAATCACCAACCAGTCAGTGGCGCCGGCATCGCGTACACGTTTTTCCCACCAGTCCAGGCGGTCGAGGTAGCGGCGTGGGTCGACGTTATCGGTATTGAGCTTGGTTACGTTCACCGCCATCACACGAATGCCTGTCAGCTTGATCGGAAAATCACGAACCGTGCCTTTGCCCAGTTCTTCCTGCAAGTCCGAAAAGATAATAATGGTTTTAGTGCCGGGATTGGCTTCGTATAAATACTCAGCCCCCTGTATCAGGCCACCGGTAATATCGGTGTAGGCACTGCCCTTCACAGATTTTGCAAACTCATCAACTTTCTGGTTAAAGGCACGCTTTTCAAGATTAGCCTGCGAAGGCCGACGATCAAACGTTACTTTGGCGATAATATCTTTCTCGCTGAAACTTTTACTGGACACCTTGGCAACAGCCAGTGAATCACCGGTGTTTAGATTAGCCAGCAGGTAATTAATGATTTTTTGCGCCTTGGTAACCTGTTCGGCATAAGTGCCGGAGGTATCAATCAGCAAGTAAACACCGGTGCTGTGGCTGCGGCTATCCGAACATCCAGCCAATACAATAAATAACAAGGTAAAAAACCATAACAGATATTTATACTGCTTCATTTTGTGCCTCCCGCTTTCTTTGTACTGATGGTTTCTGCTACAGAGCCCCGCATGCTAATGGCCATTTTTTCTACCAGTAGCGGCAACACAATCGTAATATCGTAAACATTAATTAATATACGGCCGATGCGGCTCATGATCATGGCAAAAAACCGCAATACAAAACCCGCGCCACGCATGATAGTGACCATAACCACGCCGCCCACCGTACGCAGCGAATACACTGCCACTTCCAGTGGAATGGCCACAAACGCCAACACAAAAGGCAGGACAAAACCCATAACCATTTGACCTACCATGGGTATATTCGTTAGCAGGCTATTACTCGGTTCCGGGGCGATAGTCGCCAGGTCATGCAGCATCGCGGCCTTGTCGGCAATCAGCATATCGCGCATCAATGCCAGTGAAGATTCGATAGCAGCCAGTATGATCAGCAGGATTAATGCTGCCCACATGACACGTTTGCGCATGCGATCATTCATGCTAGCGATGGTGGGAAACAAATGTGTAATGCGTAATGTTTCCAGCAAAAACAAACCCATTGATGTTTCCAGCAAAACAATAACCAGTGCAGCCACATCCGATGTGCGCAAGGTATCCGTAATGTAATCACTGGCACCCACCATTTCAGACATTGGCAAGGCGATAAGTTTAAAGTTAATAAAGGCACCGCCCAGAGCAATCAACAACACCAGTGACGAAATACCCAATTGTACGAATGCCGAAACGGCCAGCGCATGCTCACTCTTGTCAGTATTGTCCTGGATCTCCTTGTAACGTGTCATATGCGCATCGATTGCCTGAGCATTGCTGTTCAAATTAATCATGTTGGCATCGAGGTTTTTGACGATTTTCTCAGCCGAACGCCAAACCGGTACCAGACCACTGAGTATCTTGTGTCGGCTCTCGTAAGTTTTGCGGTATTCCGAAATAGTTTTATCGTGAATTTTTTGTACAGATTTGTGCAAGTCATCCAGCATTTTTTTCGCGATATCCCCGCCTGATTGCAAATTGGCAATTGTGGATAGTGCATTCACCCACTCCGGTGGAGGCAGTGGAACTTCGCCACTTTTCTTGTAATCATCCTCAATGCGTGTCAGCTCATCCATCATCTTGCGTTGCAGAGCCGGAAACTCGCCCAGATCTTTACGCACCATGTCGGTAACACGTTCGAACTCACGTTCAATTTGTGAAGTCACCTCATCTCGTCCATGTGCCAGCAGCACTGCCTTGTTGCGCTGACGCAAACCTTCTGCGGTGGCCTGTAGCCAGCGAGCAGTAAAGCGAAAGGCATGACCGATCAGATTACAGGATGACAAAATAACATTGTGTGCCGGCGTCCGAGCTGCATAGAGAAAAATAGTCACCAGAATAAACAGCACCAATATTGATAATGCAACCTGATCTGGCCAGAACAGCCATGAATTAATGTTACCCATTGAATACTCCAACACTGTGATTACAGGAGGTTTGCCTTAATAAACAAAAATACTGTTTATCATTGCAACATTATTAGCCTTTGAACTGCGTCACACTTTAGAAATGCATCCTGATTAATGTGTGCACTCACAGTCGGGCAAAGGCATAGCTTGATAACAGATACGTTAATGATGCATTTTTACAAATATGTCAAACAGAATATGATTTTAGCAGGCTAATTCATTTATTCAGGGAAATTTGCCTATGCATGCTGTCAACTTTCGTAATCAAAACTGCCAGACAGGCAGTGTCTATTGTTTGCGCAGCATGTATTGCCATGCCGGTGTGATTCGTTATTTATAAGGATTAGAAACAGGCTGGACGAAATTCAGATCAGGCCCAGATGATGGCACCGAGCAGAAACAATTTATTTCGGCCGCGATGCATACGCCGCATCAAACAATGCCTCAAGCTGCGGATGCACACCACGCAGCTGATCTATCACCTGCTTCGCCCAGTCAAAATATTCCTGACGTCGTTGCAGGCTCCAGTTTTCCGGTGGATTAACCGCCACATCACGCAGGTTGGATGTTTTATCTGCCAGCTTTACCAGTTTGGCCTGTGGACTGACATGCGCGGCATGTTCAATTTGTAAACGCTTGCGATCAACTTTTGGCAAGAGCTTATCATCCGTCACTTCCATCACTATTGTCTTGATGGCAAATCCAAAGGCCTGCTCCAGTTCTTCCGGCGTGGTATCGGTATCTTCTATCGTGTCGTGTAAAAGCGCCGCGCAAATTACGTTAACGTCAGTGACGCCGCCTTCATTAATCAGAATACTCGCCAGCGAGATGGGATGATTAATATAGGGTGAGGCATCCACATCTTTACGGCGCTGGTCACGATGTTTGTGCGCCGCAAAAGACAGGGCTTGCATAATGAGTTTGAGATCAGTCATTTATTACGTCGCTCGTGAAAAAATAACAATAAATCATTTTAAGTAAATCAGGCATCACCCTGGCCTGGCTTGTATATAACACTTTGGTTGCGTCCGCCTTTCTTGGCTTCATATAATGCCTTGTCAGCGCAGACTATCCATTGTTTGTAATCTGACATGCCACTCACCAGTTCTGCAATGCCAAGACTGATGGTGTATTTAATGTTATTACCATCATGTGTTACCAGCTGGCTTTCTATATCCTTGCGCAAACGTTCGGTGAAGGTCATGGCATTTTGCGCCGAGGTATCCAGTAAAATAACCGCGTATTCTTCTCCGCCGTAGCGTCCGGCAATATCGGTTGTGCGTTTATTTTTAACCAGTATATCCGCGGTTAATCGAATCACCACGTCGCCTGCCTGATGACCATAGGTATCATTAACTTTTTTGAAATGATCAATATCAAACATCACCAGACTACAGGTTTGGCCCGCACGTTTGAATCGACTGTACTCCTGACCAAGACATTCTTCCCAATAGCCACGGTTAAATAACTGGGTAAGGCGATCGGTACGGCTCATTGATTCCAGCTGGTCATTAGCCAGTTCGAGCCGTAATTTGTTGACGGCCATATCGGTTACATCGTAAATCATAATACCAATGTGATTCACAGTACTATCAACCGATACCAGCGGAATCAAGGTAATGTTTTGATACATGAACGCAGCAATGCCGGTTATTGGCCGGTAATTTTTAAACTTGAATAAACAGGGCCGTTGTTCCCAGGTGGTGAAGGCGCGGTTCTTTAATAAAAATACCGATTCGGTTTTGCGCTTGAACCAGGCTTCAGGCACTTCCTTAAATAATTTGAACAGGTTTTTACCAACCACATGGCTGGGGCTTAAACCACTGTGGTTTTCCATAAAGCTGTTCCACATCCGTATATTATATTCACGATCAAGCACCACCAGGCCAACGTCTATGTTTTGCAACATATCCATCTGCCAGTGCCACTCTTTCATATCAAGCTGATTACTGTCCATTATTCATCCAGCAAAAAGGCAATGCGTTCATTGAGTGGTGTGATCGAGTCTTCGGTAAACAACAACATCAGATCACAACTAATATCGGTTTTTTCGATGCTATAGGCAATTTCAATAGCCAGAATTTTGTTCAAACGCGAACGATTCTGCTCCAGTATTTCATCCAGCTTGACGTGGCGCCCCAATACCATGGGATGCCCCTGGCTGAATGTAATATCCAGCTGCTCTGCCATGCCCTTGAGGCAGGCGCCAATCAGTACGCTGGAAACATCCATTAATAATTCGAGTTGAACGCCATCATCAATTTCACCTTCGTGCTTCATTAAGCGTGCAAAATCAACAAAGCTGGCATCGTTGAAAAGCAGAAAGGCTTCGCCGGCAATACCGGGGCCGATGAAACCCTGGCAAACGGCAGACTGGCTATCGCGGCCTTTAATATATTGCAACGCCATGCGCAGCTCGCTGGCTTCGAGCATATTCACATTGGGTATAGGCATCACCACAAACGAGCCCAGCAATCGCGCCAGCAAATCCGCGGCACGGCCCATGGCAACATTGACTATTTCCTGACAGCTATCGATAAACTCGGCCTGATCACCGGCTATTTTGGCGGCGGTTGTTTTAACTGGTTTGACGACCTGCCGGGTGGCAACGGCCTGTTTGGCAGATTTATCACGAATGCCATATTTATGCAGTATGTCTTCGATTTGCTCGGCGCCTACCGGTTTTTTGATGAAATCCAGCGCACCCAGTTTCATAACCCGCTCATAGGCTTCTGGCTGTACATCACCGGATACAACAATAATCATCACCGGCAAATCGTGCTTGCGCACATACTCCAGTACCTGATACCCATCCATGACCGGCATGTTCAAATCCAGAAACATGATTTCACTTTTGCCGGTCTTGATGACTTCCAGCCCTTCCAGGCCATTTTCGGCATAGCTGATCTCAACATCCCAGCCAGCCGGCAGCGAGCGCGCCATTTGCTTGCGCGCAAAGCTGGAATCATCACAAATGAGTATGGGGGTAGTCATGCTGAAGCCCGGTAATACGCCTTATAATTTTATGGTCTGTCATTTCAGGGGGTTACAGTCCTGTTTATAGCGTACTTTATGGGTAATCGCTGCATCTTCCAGGCAAAAATCCCGGATCGGTCGCCCGCATAGTTACATTACGCGTCGTCCTGAAGTTCGGCCTGTAAAGCATGACAAACCGGATTATCGCTATGCCTGTGGCCTGCCCATCAGGGCAAGCCTTCAGACGCAGCGTGTGATGTGCGAATTATTTCAGCAAGGGATGCAAATAAGGCAATACATTCTGTAACAGAACGGGCTGTGCCCTGGCATTGGGATGTAAACCATCGGCTTGCATTAAATCGGAATTATCACCAACTGATTTCAGAAGAGAAGGTACCAATGCCACGTTATATTGCCTGGCCAGCTCGGGATAAATATTATGAAAAGCACTGGTATAACGCGCGCCGTAATTGGGTAATATCTGAATGCCGGTTAATAAAACTTTTGCATCGTGTTGCTGACACATTTCGATCATGCGCGAAAGATTGTTTTTCATTTGTGTGAGCGGCAATCCACGCAAGCCATCGTTACCCCCCAGTTCAAGAATGACAATCGCCGGCTGATGACGTTCCAGTACAGATTGCAGGCGATTTAAAGCATTGAGCGTGGTATCACCACTGATGCTGGCATTCACCACCTGGTAATCCGGTTTTTTTTGTAACAGATATTGTTGCAACAGGAACACCCAGCCCTGTTGCTGGTCGATGCCATAGGCTGCACTCAGACTATCACCCACCACCAATATGGTTGCCGAAGCTTTTGCAGCTGGTAGTGATGAATAAGCTATGCCTATAATGAGAACAAGCCCCGACAAAAATCTGATCATGAATACTCCAGACATCATACTGACAACAAACAATTTACATAAACGCGTAACATCGCCAGATAATAATAACAGGGAATCACTGGTGATCCTGCAGGGAATCGAGCTTGAAATCAAGTCAGGCGAAACCCTGGCGATACTGGGCGCATCCGGTTCGGGCAAGTCTACCTTACTGGGATTGCTCGCCGGACTGGATAATGCCAGCGAAGGACAAATCAGTTTGCTCAATACCCGGCTCGATCAACTAAATGAAGACCAGCGCGCTGATATGCGCGCCAAACATGTGGGCTTTATATTTCAATCCTTTCAATTATTACCCGGCCTCACCGCGCTGGATAATGTATTGCTGCCTCTGGAGCTATCAGGTGAAACCCATGGCGAAGACAAAGCCAGAGCCTTGCTGGAACGCGTCGGGTTAAAACACCGCATACATCATTATCCCAAACAACTTTCCGGTGGCGAACAGCAACGTGTCGCCATCGCGCGCGCCTTTATTACCCGCCCCACCATTTTATTTGCCGATGAACCCACCGGTAATCTCGATGCCAAAACCGGCGCACTCATTATTGATCTGTTAATGGAAATCAACCGCGAGTTACAAACCACGCTGGTTATAGTCACCCACGATGAACAACTGTCACGCCAGTGTCAGCGCCGTTGCCTGCTGGAAAATGGCCAACTCAAGATGGTTAACGATGCATAACATAAAACTGGCCTGGCGCTTGCTGCGGCGTGAATGGCGCAGCGGCGAATTAAACATACTCATCATGGCATTACTCATTGCCGTCGCCAGTGTCACCTCTATCGATTTATTTACCCAGCGCGTGCATCTGGTCATGCATGATCAAAGCGGGCGTTTTCTCGGCGGTGATTTGTTATTGCGCAGCCCACGTGCCGTTGAACCATCCATTATCAAAAAAGCACAAACAGAATACCGTCTTACAACCAGCAACGGCCTGGTTTTTTCCAGCGTGGTGGTAGCGCATGATGAATTTCAGCTGGCGCAGGTTAAAGCCGTTGATGATGCTTATCCCTTGCGTGGCGACATCAGTATCAGCGAACACCTGCAAGCCGAAGAAATAAAAATTACACACGGACCAAAACCCGGTGAAGTCTGGTTTTCGCCGCGATTGATGCACAGTTTAAAATTAAAAATTGGCGACCCGATTGAACTGGGCGATGCCCGCTTCACCGTCACCGCCGTACTGCGCAATGATCCCGGCCAAACCGGCGGATTTATTGCCTTTGCACCTGCGTTATTAATGCACATAAACGACATTGATAAAACCGGCATCATCCAGCCCGGCAGCCGGGTAACGCATACAGTATTATTTGCCGGTGCGGCCAAACAACGCACCGTTTTCGAAAACTGGCTAAAACCCGAACTCAATCCCAGCCAGCAATTATTGGGTGGCGCCAGTGGTGCACCGGCCGTTGACACCGCGCTAAACAAAGCCGATCAGTATTTGTCTCTGGCATCCATGCTCAGTGTGGTCCTCGCCGGCATTGCCATTGCACTGGCCGCCAATCGTTACAGCAAACGCCATTATGATCAAAGCGCCTTAATGCGATGCTTTGGCGCATCACAACAAACATTGTTATCCATTTATACGGCACAGCTGGTCATCATTGGATTAATGGCCAGTATTATGGGCGTATTGACTGGCTGGTTAACGCAACAAGGCCTGGTATGGTTACTTGCCGATTTCATGCCCAGGAATTTACCGGCACCACCGTTTAGCGCGTTATTCACCGGTTTGTTCACCGGCATGATTGTGCTGGCCGGGTTTGCATTACCCGCTATTTTAAGATTAAAAACCGTCTCACCCTTGCGCATATTACGCCGTGATTTACCGGCACATACCAGCAGCAGTTATCTGGTGTATGGCATGGCTATCGGCAGTTTGATTTTGCTCATGTGGTGGCAATCCAGAAATCTGTTATTGACCACAATTGTGCTGGCCGGTTTTGCGGCCTGTATTTTACTCGTCATGGCCAGTGCTTATAACGTGATAAAGCTATGCAAGAAAATCATGCCGTTATTCCGATATACCTGGCGCAACGGTTTGCAACACATAGTGCGCTACCAGGCCATCGCCACTATCCAGCTCATGGCCCTGAGCCTGGGGCTGCTAATCGTTATGACCATTTTTCTGGTACGTACCGATCTCATTGAACAATGGCAAAATAAATTACCCGCCAATACACCCAATCATTTCATTATTAACATCCAGAGCTACGAGCTGGATGCGGTGCGCGATTTTTTCACTCAACACAAACTACAAAGTGAAAATTTCTACCCGATGAGCCGCGGCCGCATTGTAACTCTCAATGGCATAGATATAACGGATGCGATTTCCGAACAGGCAAAAAATGATGAATCACTGCGCCGCGAGCTGAATTTATCCTGGACTGATAAATTGCCGGAAAATAATAAAATTGTGGATGGCCGCTGGTGGCAACCCGATGATACCGGCCGCACATTGATATCGGTTGAAGAAGGCCTGGCAAAACGCCTGGGCATAAAACTGGATGACAAACTGGGATTTCAGATTGGTGATCAAATCATAGAAGCCAGTGTAATCAGTATTCGTTCAGTTCAATGGGATTCGTTTCAACCCAATTTTTACGTGATCTATCCACCGCAAACACTGGAACATTTACCGGTGAGTTATATCACCAGCTTTTATTTACCACTGGCCGATAAAGCCGTGCTCAATCAACTGGTAAGAGATTTCTCGGGTATCACGGTGGTGGAAATCGACGCCATCATGCGCCAGGTAAAACAGGTGCTGGATCAGGCTACGCTGGCTGTTGAATATGTGATGCTGTTTGTTATAGCTGCCAGCTTAATCGTGCTGGTGGCATCCATTTATTTCAATCTGGACGAACGCCTGCATAGCGCCATCATCATGCGCACACTCGGTGCACGTAATCATTTTATTCGCAGCAGCCAGATGTCGGAGTTTATTGTTCTGGGCATTATCGCCACCCTGCTTGCCACCATTCTAAGTGAGCTCATTGCACTGACATTATTTACCCAGGTATTTGAACTCAATTACCGGTTGCATCCCGTGTTATGGCTGATAACACCGCTAATAACAATTCCATTAATACTTGCAACCGGGATGCTGGCAACACGCAGGGTGCTGAAGCTATCACCCACAGCCTTGTTGCACGGACGTTAATGCCTTGTGAGGTAATCCTGTGAATTCACCAGAATCAAAATGAACATGCAGGGTGGATGCGCTGTACTTATCCACCCTGCTTTAAAAATTACTACCGGAACACTTTAAAAGAATACCCTTATGTTTCACGCAAGAAAGAATTCACCACAGAGGACACAGAGATCACAGAGAAAT
>JACPVK010000090.1 GCA_016191795.1 Gammaproteobacteria bacterium | reverse complement strand
CCCTGCGTCGTGCCTCGGCAGATCGCATCATCGCTGTTATCCCTTACTTTGGTTATTCACGTCAGGATCGTCGACCACGCTCCACCCGAGTCGCCATTACCGCCAAGGTGGTAGCCAATATGCTGGATGGTGTGGGTGTGGATCGGGTGTTAACGGTTGATTTGCATGCCGACCAGATTCAGGGTTTTTTCAATATTCCGGTTGATAACGTCTATGCCTCACCGATCTTGCTGGGCGATATCTGGCGCCAGCGTTTTACCAATTTGCTGGTGGTGTCGCCGGATGTGGGCGGTGTGGTACGTGCCCGCGCCCTGGCCAAACGCCTGGGTGATGCCGATCTGGCCATCATTGATAAACGTCGTCCCAAAGCCAATGTGGCACAGGTCATGAACATCATCGGTGAAGTCGAAGGCATGAATTGCGTGCTGGTCGATGACATGGTGGATACCGCCGGCACCCTGTGCAAAGCCGCCAAGGCACTCAAGGATCATGGTGCGGCCAGTGTGTCAGCCTATTGTACGCATCCTGTCCTGTCGGGCGCCGCCATCGAGAACCTCAACAACTCCGTCCTCAACGAGCTGGTGGTCACCGACACCATCCCGCTGAGCGAAGAAGCCGAAGCCTGCACCACCATCAGGCAGCTCTCCATCGCCACCATGCTGGCCGAGACCATTCGCCGTATTCATTACGACGAATCGGTTAGCTCTATGTACATGGATTAGCTGTTTGCTTCCCATCCTAGATAATCAAAAGAATTCGACACAGAGACGCTGAGGCACAGAGTAGGTAAGGATTTGAAATGGGTGGAAGTGTCTCCGTTTCAGACTGAGCCTAGGGCATAACCTCTGTGTCTCAGCGTCTCTGCGTCAAAAGATTCGTTTTTGTACTGTTTTTATGGAATGTCCATGATCCTGTTGGCCGGACTATGCGCCCTGATGCAGTTTATGTATAATCCGCGCTCTTTTTCGGTACCCCGTTGGTCGCGTCGGGGTGCTTTTAACGTGAATGTTGCGCAGCAATACTGACCTGCCCTCTCCCGCCACGCGGGAGAGGGGGAACCATCGGCGGTAGCCGGTGGTGGGTGAGGGAAGGGCATGCTGCGCGCATTCTTTATTTCGGGATATGTTTTTTACATGCCCGTAACCTGGAGTATTGACTATGACTATCGAACTGAACGCTGAACTGCGTGCTGATCAGGGCAAAGGTGCGAGCCGCCGCCTGCGTCACACAGACAAGCTGCCTGCCATTGTTTATGGCTCAGGCAAAGATGCCGTTAACCTGATGCTGACACAGCGCGAAGTGCGCGCACATATGAAGAATGAAGCACTTTATTCTTCTGTTTTGTCGCTGAAATATGACGGCAAATCTGAACAGGTGATTTTGCGTGACATCCAGCATCATCCCTACAAAGTTGACATCATGCACATGGATTTCCAGCGCGTGGATGCCAACAAGAAACTGCATATGCACGTGCCCTTGCACTTCATTAATGAAGACAAGTCACCGGGCGTTAAACTGGAAGGCGGTATCGTCAGCCACGTGGTCATCGAAGTTGAAATCGAATGCTTGCCGAAAGACATTCCCGAGTTCATCGAAGTGGATGTGTCCGGTTTGCATACCAATCACGCCATACACCTGTCAGAACTCAAGCTGCCTGCCGGCGTTGAAATCCGTGCACTGAAACACGGTGCGGATCACGACTCGGCTGTGGTTTCTATTCATCCGCCTAAACAGGCTGCTGAAGAAACACCGGCTGTTGCTGCCGAGGCTGAAGCGGCTCCGGCTGCTGCTGCACCAGCACCTGCTGACAAGAAATAATCTGCTAACCGGATGGCTGGCAAGCACGTCGACATTCAACTGGTCGCGGGGCTGGGAAATCCGGGCAGTCAGTATGAACAGACCCGGCATAACGCCGGGTTCTGGCTGGTTGATGAACTTGCGCGTCTTTATGGCGCGCATTTTCGTGTGGAAAGTAAATTTTCCGGCGCAGTTTGTCGTATCACCGCAGGCGGGCGTGATATCTGGTTATTGAAACCCGATACCTTCATGAACCGCAGCGGCATGGCCGTGCGCAAACTGGCTGATTTCTACAAAATTCCCCTGGAAAATATTTTAGTGGCGCACGATGAGCTGGATCTGGATGCCGGTTGTGCACGGTTAAAAACCGACGGTGGCCACGGCGGCCACAATGGCTTGCGCGACATTATTGCGCAAATGGGTGGCAATACCTTTCCGCGGTTGCGAATTGGCATTGCGCATCCGGGTTCCAAAGATAAAGTCGTTGATTACGTATTGCAGCGACCCACGCTGGACGAAAAAATCGCCATCGAGCAGTCCATCGATAAAGCCTTGCTGGCGTGGCCGTTACTGGTAGAAGGCGAGTGGGATAAAGCGGTGCATCGGTTGCATAGTTGAAATTTTTTTGACACGGAGACACAGAGACGCAGAGTTTTTGTTTGAATCTGTAGCGACCTCTGTGGCTCCGTGTCTCTGCGTCAAAGAATGTTTTCGTTTACGACAATTTGTAAATAAGAGAGTTGGTTATGGGTTTTAAATGCGGCATCGTCGGCCTGCCCAACGTCGGCAAATCTACGCTGTTTAATGCGCTCACCAAGGCGCAGATTCAGGCAGCGAATTATCCGTTCTGCACCATCGAGCCTAATGTCGGCATGGTACCCATGCCCGATCCGCGTTTGCAAAAGCTGGCGGATATAGTTCACCCCGAACGCATACTGCCCACCACCATGGAATTTGTTGATATTGCCGGGTTAGTGGCCGGTGCGTCCAAGGGCGAAGGCCTGGGCAATAAATTTCTCGCCACCATTCGTGAAACTGATGCCATTGCGCAAGTCGTACGATGTTTCGATAACGACGACATTATTCACGTGTCCGGCAAGGTCAGTCCGGCCGACGATATCGAAGTCATCAATACCGAACTGGCGCTGGCGGATATGGACTCGGTGGAAAAAGCGATATTAAAAACCGCCAAGGTCGCCAAATCCGGCGACAAGGATGGCAAGGCGCGATTAGCGGTGCTGGAACGCATCAAGGCACAACTCGACGCCGGTAACATGGTGCGCGCCATGGGCCTGAGCGAGGAAGACAAAAAACTGGTGCGTGATTTATTTTTACTCACCATCAAACCCACCCTGTACATTGCCAATGTCGCCGAAAACGGCTTTGAAAATAATCCTTATCTCGACAGGGTGCGT